>CALFSX010000078.1 GCA_937916515.1 uncultured Planctomycetaceae bacterium
GTTAATCTACGCTAAATAAACCGACCCAACGCCAACCACCGGGAATTGCTGAGCAAACACCTGATCCACGGCTGGGCCGTACAACAAACGAGAACTGAGTATTGACGAAGCAGAACCGTCTCCATCGGAATCTTCGAACACCAGCACCAGATCATCCACCCAGCCATGTTGATTCAACTGACCATTCGGCCCGCTAATCTGAATCGAACCACCCGAAGCCGCCAGTAGACCCGCTCCATCGTAAACAAACGTCTGACTGCGATCCATAAAACCATCGCCATTTTCATCAACCGACTTGCCGATCCGACGACCAAGTGCATCGTACTGATACTCCACCGCCTTGGTCGTCGCTCCCAGTGCATCCTTGTAAATCACATCCGTCAGCGATCTACATGGTGGCTGGCCGTCGACACTGTTAAATAGTGTGGGGGCCGGTCTGAATGACATTGCGATTCAGACCTGCCCCCACGTTATTCCTTCTGGGCATCAGACTATTTGCGGATGCAGTACAATGCTTTGACTCCGCGAAGGATGATTGCGTTGTTGGCTATTGCAGGCGTGGCCCAGAAGGTGTCGTCAATTGACCCTTGTCCCAGCACTTTGAATTCCGGCCCGGCAGCCACGATGCAGGCCGCTCCGTATTCGTCGATGAACAACAGCTTCTGTCCGACAATCAATGGGCTGGAAGCCACCATTTTTAAACCGGGAAGTCGGTCCTGATAGACTCGCTGCCCGGTTTTTGCGTCGAAGCACTTCAATACGCTTTTGTCTGTCACATAAACAAAGTCTTCAGAAGAGACGGGTGACGCCATTCCCGGGCCCTGTTTTTCGGCAAGCCACGCGCAGGCTTCAAACGTTGCATTCTTTTTTGAAGGTGAAAGGTCTCCGGAAGCACCGGCCTTAACGGCAAATAGCGGTCCCGTGGAAAATGGATCGCTGCCACCGAAGTAGATATGTGACTTATCTGCACACGGTGTACATGCTGTGGCAGCCTTTACGTTATTTAGTGTCCACAAAAGTGAGCCTGTCGCAGGATCGAAGCTGTCCATTTGCTCACCGCCGGAAACAACCAGTTCTGTCCGGACGTCATTCTTCCAGACAACGGGCGTGCTCCACGAAGTTGTTGCTGTGGTTCTGGAATGCTTCCAGACTTCCGCACCTGACTGCGAATCAAAGCAGTACACGTCTGCCGTTTTTTCGTTGAAGTTTTGAGCGAACACTTTGCCTTCATGAATAGCCAGCGAACTGCCTGTTCCAAAACTGTTGGATGTTTCGAATACGCCGATGTCCTGTTGCCAGCGAACTCTGCCGTCGTGATTGAGTCCGGCGACAATGCCTGCAGCTCCAAAATAAACGTAGATGCCGTTTTGATCAACGACCGGAGTTTCAGTGGCGTAGGAGTTCGACGGATGCACAGAAAACTTAGCTTTTCCTGTGACCACTGGTGTCGACCAGATCGTGCTGCCATCAGTAACGCTGATGCACTGCAGCGTCCAGGCGATATCCGCTGCTGGAGCCCTGGCGAACATGGTGACTCCCATACTTTGAGGCGAGCGTACTCCCGATGCAAAGTTTGCCGGGGATAGGTCTTTATCGCAGACTGCCGACGCTACATAGATTCGGTCTTTCCATACGACCGGCTGCGCCCAACCAGATCCCGGTAGAGCGACTTTCCACGCGACGTTTTCATCATCACTCCAGGACAGCGGAATCTCTCGGTCAGCCACCTGGCCATTGCCGCTGCTTCCTCGCAACTGAACAAACTCTTCCGCAACGGCAGTTGAGCCGAAGGACATCAAAAATACGGCAAGCATTGCGTTCATTCGCATGAAATTCATTTCCCAGGCAACAGCAGAAATTCACATTTTGACGTTATAGACGGCAACAAAATCCGGGCCACGAAGAAACCCAGGTGAGTTGGCGAAATCACTAGTAAACTCGTTTGGTGTGGCGTGCTTTCTGCATCGATTCTAACTTCCGTATTGTTTGCGAAACTTCAAGGGCGTTTGGCCGACCTGGTTTTTGAATTGTCGAGTAAACGCACTTTGATCGCAGAAGCCGAAGTCCAGCGCGATCTCGGAGATGGAGCGATTCGTTTCCAGCAGTTCGTCGCTGGCTGCCTGAATGCGAGTTCGCGTCAGGAAGTCCAGAGCACTCATGCCGAAGACTTCCATGAATCGTCTGTGAAGCTGTCGTGTGGAAACGTTGGCTTGTCGTGCCACCTCAGCAACCGTGATTTTTCCTCGATGGTGTTCACGAATGAAGTCCACGACATCCGAAATTTGCGAATACGGCAACATCGACTTCCGGCTGCCTTCATAGCTTCGCAGGGTGCCCATCACGCCGATGATGTTGCCTGCAGAATTGCGTAGCGGAAGCTTGTTGGTGACAAACCAGTCCAACAGCCGTTGAGCGTTGTACCAGATTTCAACGCGGTTGATTAACGGAACTCCTGTGGTCAGCACCTGCCGGTCGTCTCGCACAAAGCTGTCGGCGACGTGAACCGGGAAGTGATCGTGGTCAGTGGTGCCGATTAGCTGCGTTTCGTTGGTCAGGCCGAATCGTTGAAGAATGGACGAGCTGGCGGCCATAAGGCGGCTTTTGCTGTCCTTCACAAAGAAGTAAACGCCGGGAAGGTGCTCGAACAGACCCCGAAACTGCTGTGAGTCGCCAAGTTGCGAAAAGAAAGCCTGCTGTAACTGCCGTGGATCCAATGTTTTTGCTCCTGACCGATTCTGCGGCAGCATAGCATTGATGTCTGATAAATACCAAAAACAGTCGGATTTCGACAAGACAGTCGACGGGGCTGTCGGCATCATTTAGAGTCTTCGAATGTTGCCTTTGCCGCGTTTTATGCTCGACCTTGATCGAGTCTGTTTTCGGCGTTTTAAAGGCGAATGACTGTATTGAATCAGAAACCCCGCCCGTTTTAGGGTTACCGCATCTGCGTGACTCCCGTCAATAACCCCCACAGAGGAACCCAATGAAGCGACTCATTGCCGCACTATTGCTGTACACGTTTTCCGTTGCCGCCGTGCCAGCTTCCGCTCAAAAGCTTGAGCTGAAAAAAGGCGACCGCATTTGTCTCGTCGGGAATGAACTCGGCGAACGCATGCAACATCACAATCATTGGGAAACTTTGCTGCACCAGTCGTCTCCTGAACTTGAACTGACGATTCGCAATCTGTGCTTTCCAGGCGACGAACCGTACGAGCGAATTCGATCGCTGGACTTCGGCGACCCAGACTCGCATTTGACGCACAGCAAAGCTGACGTCGTGATGTACTTTTTCGGCTTCAACGAATCATTCGCGGGCGACGACGGGCTATCCGAGTTTGCTCAGCAGATGGCCAAGCTGGTTGAAGAAACCAAAGGCAAGAACTTCAGCGGCACAGCGAACGCTCGCGTTGTTTTGGTTTCGCCGATTGCCTTCGAAAACATCGGCGACCCCAACGTCACCGACGGAACCGAGCAGAATATCAACCTTGCTAAGTACACGGCGGCGTTGAAGAAAGTTGCCGAAGACACGGGCGTTGTTCTGGTTGATCTTTACACGCCAACAAAAGCTCTGTTCGAATCATCAAACGAGCAGCTTACTTTAAACGGTGCTCACCTGAACGACGCTGGCTACAAGGCACTGGCTCCACTGTTTGTGAAAGCAATGGGCCTGAAGGCCGCTTCCACGCCAGCTCCTGCCGGATTGAAGGCTGAAGTAGACGACAAGAATTTCCACTGGTGGCACCGTTACCGTGCTGTCAACGGCTATTCCATCTACGGCAAGCGAGGACTCGCGGGTACCGATGGTACCTATAACAATCGCCAGGTCATGGAACGTGAACGAGCGATTCTTGACGAAATGGCGGCCAACCGCGACAAGCGAATCTGGGCGATTGCTCAGGGACAGAAGGTCGCCGAGAAATGCGATGACAGCAACACGTTGCCATTCATCGTGCCCAAGACTAACGTCGGCGGCGACGACGACAAGAACCGCAAAGCAGGCAAGCTTGGTTCATTGGATTATCTGCCGGCAGCTGAACAGCAGAAAATGTTCAAGATGGCTGATGGTTACGAAATCCAGCTGGTCGCTTCTGAAGAAGACTTTCCGGAACTGGCCAACCCGGTTTCGTTGAACTTCGACAACAAGGGTCGTCTATGGGTTTCGACAATGCAGTCGTATCCTCACTGGCAGCCCAAGACAAAAATGGAAGACAAAGTTCTGATTCTTGAAGACGTGAACGGCGACGGCAGAGCCGACAAGTGCACCGTGTTTGCAGACGGTCTTCATCAGCCAACCGGCTTCGAAATTGGTCACGGTGGAGCATACGTTGCTCAGCAGCCCGACATCCTGTTCATGAAAGACACCGATGGCGACGACGTGGCTGACGTCCGCATTCGCAAACTGGTGGGCTTTGATTCGGCAGATTCACATCACGGAATTTGTGCGTTTGAATGGGGTCCAGGCGGCGAACTGCACTTCAACGAAGGCACGTTCAAGTATTCGCAGGTTGAGAGTGCTTACGGTTTGACTCGTATGCACGAAGCTGGAGTCTGGCGATACAACCCAAGAACAGAACGCTTTGGAACTTACGTTTCGCTGCCGTTTGCGAATCCCTGGGGACACGTTTACGATCGATGGGGCCAGGAATTCATCGCCGATGCATCACCGGGCTTCAACTATTGGGCGACACCCATCAGCGGTAAGGTGGTGTATCCTGCCAAGCATGCAGGCGGTTCATTCAACGACAGTGTGAATAACTTTAAGGATACGTCTCTTCGCGGCAAAGACGTCTATCCTCAGTTCTTTGTGAAGCGAACTCGCCCATCGGCGGCCAACGAATTGGTTTCCAGCCGACACTTCAAACCGGAAGATCAGGGCGACTATTTACTGTGCAACGTCATCGGCGATCGATCTGTGCTGCAGCATTCTTTGAAAGACGCGGGCAGCGGCTTCGAAGGCAAAGAGAAGCCTCAACTGTTGTTCTGCGAAGACGGCAACTTCCGCCCGATTGATATTCAGTTCGCGCCGGATGGCACTCTGTATATCTGCGACTGGCACAATGCATTGATCGGTCACTTGCAGCATAATCTTCGCGAACCAAATCGAGACCACCAGCACGGACGTATCTGGCGAGTTATCTGCACGGGGCGAGACCTGGTGAAGCCGCCAGCGATTGCCGGTGAGCCAATTTCAACCGTTCTGGAAGCGTTGAAGGAATACGAAGACCGAGCTCGCTATCGTGCTCGCCGTGAACTGGCAGAACGAGCCACCGCTGACGTCGTTCCAACTGTGAAGGCATGGGTGGCAGGGCTGGACAAAACTGACGAAGGCTACATTCACAACGTGTTGGAAGCGAACTGGGTTTTGCAGTCACACAACGTTGTGGACATGGACATGCTGACATCGCTATTGAACGCGGACGACTATCACGCCCGAGCAGCCGCCACTCGCATTCTGTGCGACATGCGAGAATCGATACCGAATGCTTTGAAGCTTGTTCAGGAACGCGTGAACGACGATCATGCTCGAGTACGCGTGGAAGCCGTTCGAGCATGCAGCTTCTTTGACAGTGCTGAAGCGATCGAAGTTGCACTGGATGTATTGAACCACGATGTGGATGAATACGTTCAGTACACTCTGGATGAAACCATGCGTCATCTTGAGAGTCTGTAAATTGGTGGCCTGATGGCTGTCTTTTGTGTTATCTCAAGAAGCCCGACGTTTTCTGGAACGTCGGGCTTTTGTTATCTCATACGAAGTTGATTGGATCACATCGAAATGTCCCAGTACGTTCTTACAGCGATACTTCTGTTGGTTTCGCCGGCCGCGATGGCGCAGGATCACGCTCACCACGAACACGGTGAAGTTGCGATCGAACGTCCCAAAATTCTGCTCGACAAAAGCGTCAAAATTGTTGAGTATCAATTGAAACGACTGGATAACGCCAGGCTGCTGCTTGTGGAAACGGCGACTGACGATCCGAAGTATCTTCCCGTCTTCAACGCGATTCTGCTGCGGTCCGGTCTGTCACGACAAAACCGCGAAGAAGCGTTAAACGGAATTGTCACGATCAACAAGACAGACGCGGCCACCGAACTTCTGGCTGCGTTGGAATCGCTGGATGGTTCGGACAAAGACCAACAGCGAGTCGGCCGACAGCTTTCCCAAATTCTATTGACAGAGCCACAGAACGTACTGGCCGACCGCATTGAAGACCTGAAAAAGGCGATGTCTGCAGAAAACGAGGTTCTGCGGGCTACGGGTTTCGCGGGGTTAATTGTTGCCGGACAGGCCGACGCAGCGTGGACTCAGGCTCAGCAGGAAGAAAGTTCAAAGCTGGCATGGTTGTCGGCCGTTACTTTGGTGCCATCTCCGGCAACTCGCAACGCATTGCGAGACAACGTCGTATCTTTGCTAAACGATACAGAACCAAAGAACGTGCGAATTGCTGCCGTGCAAACTCTGCCTTCGATGACCGGAAATGAAGCCGACAGTTTTCAGCGGCTCGCCACGTTTGTTGATTCAAGCGACTTCCGCACGCCAGCAGTTCGCAGCTTGCTGAAACTGCCGAATGAAGCTCGCGACGCAGCGACGTCGCAGCAGCTTGTTGACGTGTTGGTAAAACACGCCGAGGCAACTCCTGCGGCACAGCGGACATCAAATGAATTTGTCGATGCGATGCAACTGGCCGATGAGCTTCTTCGCAAGCTTCCGGAAGCTGAATCGAAGAGTTATCGCGAACGCTTGCGAGCCGTCACTGTGCGAGTTGTTCGGCTGCACACAGTGGAAGAAGAAATGCGATACGACAAACCGTTCTTCGCCGTTGAAGCAGGTCGATCGGTGCAGGTCGTTTTGGAAAATGATGACCTGATGCCGCATAACCTGGTGATTACTCGCACAGGTAAGTTGAAAGATGTTGCTTTGGCTGGTGCCGATCTGGGCACAACGCCCGGTTTGGATGGCAAGTTGTATGTTCCGGAAAGCGAAGACGTGTTGTTTTCCACCAGCATGGTCAATTCAGGCCAGCGAGAAGTTTTGACGTTTACGGCTCCAACAGAACCCGGCGAGTATCCGTATGTTTGCACCTTCCCACGTCACTGGATGCGGATGTACGGCGTGATGGTTGTTGTTCCCGACCTGGACGTCTGGCAGCGAAATCCAACGACTCCTGCTGACCCATTGGGCAACAATCGTTCGTTTGTGAAAAGCTGGCAGTTGACTGACTTTGACAAAGACAAACTGGACGACGGGCTTCGCGGCCGCAGTTCAGAAATCGGAGCCAAGCTGTTTAAGGAAGCGACGTGTCTGGGCTGCCACAAAATGAAGGGTGAAGGCGGAGCCGTCGGTCCGGACTTAACCGACGTTTTGAAACGCTGGAAGGGTGACAAGCACGGAATTCTGCGAGAGATTCTGGAACCGAGTTACAAGATTGATCCGAAGTATGCGGTGAAGGTCGTCGTAGATATCGACGGTATCACCACGTCTGGAATCGTGACCGCTGAAGATTCAAAGTCGATTTCGATACTCGTGAATCCGGAAGTGCCAGAACCCAAAGTGATTCAAAAGAGCGACATCGACGAAATCATTCCGTCCAACGTATCAATGATGCCCAAGGCATTGCTGGACAAATTCAGCCAGGACGAAATCATGGAAATCCTGAGCTACATTCTGGGTGAGTAGCCGCCGCAGGTTTCGAAAACGTGCGAGTGAATCAGGGACTGATTCGCCAAGCGGGTTTTTGGGTTGTGATGGAATTTAGTTCGGGCACGTCGGCTTTGAATGAGATGCGGAATTGGCCGGCTTCGGATTGCATTCGGAAGATTCGCAGCACGGGCAGCTTTTCATTGAAATCCTGCAGGTCGAAGGTTCGCGGCAGATCCCGGGGAGGCACGCGATTTACCATAGAACCGGCTTGAACGTTGATCAACTGTGTCCAGCTGTCGGGTTCTTCGTTGCTGCTGGCGGGAGTCACGTTGATTTGTTTCAGGGCAATTGACCATTTTCCGTTGTCACCACTTTGGCCAGCCAGCTGAATTTTCATCAAATGCATTTGACTGGCGGAAGCGGCCTTAGGCTGCACCTGAAACTTGATGGCAACGATTAGTAGGCCATCTTCGAAATAGATTTGCAGCGGTGTGACTTCGGCAAATTTTAATGAGAAAATCAGAGGCTCAGCAATCAGCTCAGCGGGGCGACTTAAGACAGTTATGATCTTTTGAGGATCACTTCCGGCTTCCTGAATCGCCAGAAAAACCTTCTGCAATGTGGCGTCGGAAACGGTCAGTCCGCCCAATGGTTGTTTCGCCAGCAGGTGGTTAATTCCGTCTTCTGAAATGAGAATACTTGCCGCTTCCTGTTCGGTCAGTTCAGGACTCAGGGATGGTCCAATAGGGTCAGACCGCCGTAAAACAGAACGGTTAAGGGCATTTGCGGAAAAGCTGGTGGCAGTGCTGCTGGCAGTCCACACAAGCTGATCGCCGGTGAAAATTCTGTCCAGCTGGCTGCGGATATCTTTGAGTCCCTTGTTCAGGCGAAACAGTTCTTTATCAACGGCCGAGTTTACTTCCGGCAACACGTCGTCTGCGACTCGCCGGACAACAATGGCGTCCGATTGCGGCATCCGCCGGTTTACCTGATTCCACGCGATGCGATCGCCAATTCGGCCAACGACTGGCAGACCCGAGGCGATGCTGTTGACGGCTTGTGGAAACTGTCTGGCCTGCAGTCCTCCATAAGCGGGCTTTGTCAGAAACTGATTTCCGTCAAAGTAAACTGGCTTAATGATATCGAAGGTGTGACTGCCAGCCGTGGCGATGCGAGCCTGAGATGTGTAGCCAATGGTGTTACTGGAAACGGTTCCCTGAGCCGAAATGTTCAGCTGTGCCATTGACGAGTTATCTGTGGACTGCAGCCGAATGGTCGTCATTGTCGTTTGAACGCCTCGAACATCGGCTTCCATCACCTGAGTCGCCACGTTGTCGCGCTTAACCGTTTGGTCGTCGACAAATGGACTCAGCAATTCCGTTCGCAGCGTGATCGCCAGGTCGCTGGTTGCCGTTGAAGCGGAAGGTGGCGATATGGGGCCAAATGTCTGGTCTGGTTCAAAAGCCGGGATCGACGGATCGTCAAATGTTGGCAGCGAACCGTTGGAAGGAATCTCGAGCGACGGAAACGGCACGGTCTGAGCGGGAATTTCCAGCTGCCCATGCGCAGTGCCGCAAATTGCCAGTGGCAGCAACCACGCGGCAAGCTTCGGCGTTTTATGTTGCTTAAAATTCCGGGGCATTTGTAATCGTAGGCCGTGTTGCAAAACCAGAGTCCGTGGAACTCAAATGCAGCTTACGCGTGTGATTCGAATCGAGCCACAATTTTCTGCACTGGCGTTGGTAGTGTGAGAAAATCCTGATGTTTTTGACAGCCTGACGACGGCTACTGGGTCAGATAGTTGGATTGCGCGGGTGCTGTGTTTTCTCGACACTGTGCACTTGCCCCATTTTCTCATTTTTTTGCGGCTCGCAGAAAATAAAGCAAGCACAGGGCACGCCCGTTTGCCGCAGCGACAACGGAGAGGTTCGGCGCTTGCAACTTTCCGCTGCATTTCCACACGCCACGCCACCGGGTCAAGGGCGAAGCCCTTGTTGGCATTGGCTATTTCGCCCATTTTCCGTACAAAACGACTGCTTCAATGACTGAGGCTTTCAACGGAGGATTGACTGATGGCATGGATTGCTTTGGCCGTTTCAACGGCTGCTCTGTACTGGATTTACGACGGATACGCTCGGTTTCTGTCGCTTTGCGTGTCGGTTCACAGATTGTCTGGTGGGCAAGGCGCGGGCTTGAGTTCGGAGGCTGATATTGAGGCGGCTGCACTTCCAGATATGACCGTGCTGCTGACTGTTCATAACGAACAGGACGTGATTTTGAAGCGAATCGCCAATCTTCTGGAGTGTGATTATCCGGCGGATCGTCTAAGCGTTCTGGTGGCGTCTGACGGATCAACCGACCAAACCAGTGACCTTGTGCGATCAATTAAAGATAACCGAGTGCGACTGATTGAAACGCCCGGTTTGGGAAAAACGGGCACTCAAAATCTGGCACTGAAAAAGGTGAATTCAGATATCGTCGTTTTTACTGACGCCGATATCGTTTTCGATCATCAGTTCTTTAATCGCATCGCCGAACGCTTTCGCGATGAACGAGTTGGTGCGGTGGATGGTCGGTTGTTGTATTCAGCCAGCGCATCGGACTCTACGATAAACAGCCAGGGGTTCTATTGGAACTATGAGATGAAAGTGCGGCGTTTAGAGTCGCAACTGGGCTGGCTGGCAGTCGTTGCGGGGGCCAGTTTTGCCGTTCGTCGGGAATTGCTGCAGCCGATGGAATCTTCGATCGGAGAAGACTGTATCGTGCCGTTGGATGTGGTGAAGCAGGGTTATCTTGTTGTTCATGAACCGTCCGCGATCGCCTATAACGAATTCGAAGAAGGCGTCGGCCTGACGCTGCGTCGAAGGATTCGCCAGACTCTTCGCAACTGGCAGGGCACGTGGTCGCGTCCTGAGTTACTGAATCCGTTCCGCCATCCGTTTTATGCTTTGGCGCTGTGGTCTCACAAACTTCTACGATGGCTGTCCCCCGTGTTTTTGTTGGTGGCACTGGTTACTTCCTGTTGGCTGCTGGTCACAGTTCCCAACGTGTTTTCACTTGTGGCAGCGGCTCCGTTTTTGGCGTTGTTTGGAATGGCGGGGCTGGGTTGGGTGGCCACATCGTTCGGACGACGTATTCCCGGTACCGGAGTCGCGTTTAGTTTTCTGTTGGCGAATACCGCATTTCTGGTGGGTGTTGTAAGAGCAACATTTGGCAGCCGGATTCACGCTTATCGCAACGCCTGAGAATTCAGCGATGCCCAAACTTGCGTGTTTCTTGAAATTTCGCGGGCAAAATTGGTGTTGGCCTGAATTGGCGAGTGGGTTATCCTACAGTTCCTGCGCCTTTGCTCTTGGGCTTCGTGTGGATCTGGAAGTCGACTTGGCGTTGGAAAAATCACCCGGCTGATCATGTATCAGTCGTTTTTATCTGCGAATCAACATGGAAGTTGACTTGTATGAGTGCTCTTGAAACAACTGTAAAACGCGCTTTCAATCGACTGGGTTTTCGAATCAATCGACTGCCTAAAGACACGGGCGCGGCTCACGAAGAAGTACTTCCGCGAGCCACCTATGCTCCGTGGAATTCTGATACTGAGTTCGTCGAAGCGTACAAAGTCATCAAAGACTATACGCTGGTTGACAAGTATCGATGCTTCGAATTGTGGCAGGTGGCCGCTCAGGTTTCCAAGCTGACTCAGGGAGCGATTCTGGAAGTCGGCGTGTGGCGAGGCGGCACGGGAGCGTTGATTGCTCGACAGGCCGCCAACTGCGGCATCAATGAAAAAGTTTACCTGTGCGACACGTTTTGTGGCGTTGTGAAGGCCACAGAAAACGACGAGACCTATCAGGGCGGAGAACACAGCGACACGTCGATTCCGTTGGTTGAAGGTCTCATGAAGAAGATGAACCTTACGAACACAGAGATTCTGCAGGGCATCTTCCCTGATGACACCGGACATCTTGTGCAGGATCAGGTGTTCCGCCTTTGCCATATCGACGTCGACGTTTATCAGTCTGCCAAAGAAGTGAACGAATGGGTTTGGGACCGACTTGTCCCTGGCGGCATTGTGGTTTACGACGACTACGGTTTTCAGGCCTGCGATGGCATCACAAAGTGCGTGGAAGAACAACGAACGAAGAATGATCGAGTCGTCTTTCACAACCTGAACGGCCATGCTGTGGTCGTGAAGCTCTGAAGTTTTCAACGCTCGTCCCTTAACTGTAATTTCGCCATGGATGGTGCAGTGACAAGTCAACTTACGATTTCTCCCAAAGCTCTGGAAGACAATCTTTCCAGCGGTGACGCGGTCATCAATTTTTCGTTCGACACATTGACGTGTGATGCGCAGTTTGTGTCTTTCGCTGAAAATGGTCAGGCGTTGTTGAGCTTCGGTGCGGCGACTCCTGTTGGACAAACCGCTGATTCGGCAGCTTTGGTATCGTTGCTAAGCGACGACGTGCGGCGGTTTGTTGTTGTTTCCGACGGCGGCACGGCAGCAGTGAAATTCGCTTCCAGTCTTGCAGCAGCCGGGATCGCTCACAAGCTGCTGCTGTTGGCGGAAGACTGCAACGCGGATGCGTTCATGGATGAAGAAGATTCAGAAGCTGTCGCCGAACGCCTGCGACAACTTGGTTATATTTAGTGTTCCGAAAGTTTTGTTTGCGTTCAAACGGAACTCAGAATCTGGCTTCTAGAAGCCGCGAACTTGTCCACATTGGGTCAAGTTTTCTGAGCGACGTAGTCGCGTTTCCGAGCGGTAGCTCGAATGGTTTGAGGCACAGCCTCATTGGATTTTTAAAGCCGCGAACTTGTCCACATTGGGTCAGGTTTTCTGAGCGACGTAGTCGCGTTTCCGAGCGGTAGCTCGAATGGTCTGAGGCACAGCCTCATTGGATTGTGAAAGTTGAGCAACGGAATGCCTAACTTGTTCCTGCTGGGAATCGACGGTTTGCCACGATGGATGTGGCAGCAGTTTGCTGATTCGGGCGTTATGCCAAACAGTAAGCCGCTGCTTGAATCTGGTTCGTTGGTGCCGATGAAGTCTGCGATGCCGGAGGTTTCTTCTGCGGCGTGGGCGTCGATTGTGACTGGCGAAAATTCGGGTGGGCACAATGTCTATGGATTTACAGACCTGATTGACGGCAGCTACACGTTGGGCTTCACGTCGTCGCGTACGTTTCGAGCAAAACCATTCTGGCAACGAGAAGGCGCTGGCCCGTCGTTGATTATGAACGTGCCTCAGACTTATCCCGCTCAACCACTGGACGGCATGCTGGTTTCCGGATTTGTCGCGCTGGATCTGAAGAAGGCCGTTTACCCGGCTGAACAACTTCCGTGGCTGGAACAGGTCGGCTATTCGATCGATGCAGACATGTCATTGGTTCAAAAGGGCAAGGCTGAGTTCGTCGCTGAGTTGCACAAAGTGATGGCGATCCGGTGCGAAGCGTTGCATCATCATTGGGATCGGGAAAGCTGGCAGCAGATCATGTTTGTGCTCACCGGCACTGATCGGTTGAATCATTACCTGTGGGAAGACTTTGAAGACACATCGTCGCCGTTCCATCAGACGTTTCTGGATTTCTATCACGAGGTCGATGTTCAGATCGGTCGAATCGTCGAGCGTCTGGACGACAACACAACTCTGGCTGCCGTGTCGGATCATGGCTTTGCGGCTCAGAAGATCAGCGTCAATTTGAACTGTTTGCTGGCCGAAAACGGCTTCCTGCAACTTCGAGACTCAGATCGTCCGTCGTACATCGACATGACGGCAGACACGACGGCCTTTGCGATGGATCCGGGCAGAATTTACCTGCATCGAGAAGGCCGACATCCTCGCGGAACTGTTAACGACGAAAACGCTGAAGAGCTGATGAAGAAGCTAACCACGTTCTTTCTGAATACGGAAGTCGGCGGACGAAAGATTGCCACGGAAGTTCATCGAGGCAAAGACATTTACAGCGGCCAGTTTGCTCACCGAGCACCCGATTTGGTGCTGATGGGAGCGGAAGGCGTCGCTTTGTCCGGTCGCATGAATCTGACTGAGTTAATCGAACAAACATCCATCAACGGCAAGCATACATACGAAGAAAGTTCGTTCTTTGTGCGAGGCAATAACATCGGGCAGATCCCGGACGACATGAAAGTAGAAAACGTACTGGACGTCATCATGCCCAAAGCACAGGCCATGCAGCGAGCAGCGTAGGGCTTCGTTTCTAACCGCAGAGTGCGCAAAGAACGCAGAGGTGAACTTAGGTGCAGGATAGTGATCAGTTAACAAGACAGGTGATCGGTTTGGCAATGAAGGTTCACTCAGCACTTGGACCTGGGTTGTTGGAATCCGCGTACGAAGCGTGTCTTGTCCACGAACTAAGAAAACACGAACTCAAACATCAATCTCAAGTGGAGTTGCCAATCAATTACGATGGAGTCGAAATTCACGCGGGTTACCGCTTGGATATTTTGGTCGAAAACCAACTAATTATTGAATTGAAAGCAGTCAGCTCCATAACGGATGTTCATCGAGCTCAGCTGTTGTCCTATTTGAAGCTCAGCAATATTAAGGTCGGACTTCTGATCAATTTTCATGTGCCTCAACTTAAACAGGGCATTGTAAGACTCGTTAATAATTTCTAACAACATTCTAATCTCTGCGTTACTCCGCGACCTCTGCGGTTAATCCGACTGCTCGAATCGTCAAAATCTCATGACTGAAACAAATTGTCACAACGCGAATCAAACCTGCTGGAGCTGTCCGGCGGTGGAATTTAAGGGCCACGTCGACTTCCGCGCGTGTGGGCAGGCGGCGTTTCGCAAGGCGGCTCAGGGGCAGTTGGTTGTGGAATGCAAGCGGCGTCCTGAGATCGGCTATTTTGATCCGACGTCGATCACGTTTGAACAATGCACCGAATGGAAAGAAACGGACTGCGGCTATCTGCTGGATGGCATGCGAGTTCTAATTCTTGGGATGGACGGCTATCTTGGCTGGCCCCTTGCACTGAAACTGGCCAAGCTGGGTTGCAAGGTCTACGGCATCGACAACATGCTGCGGCGCAAGTTGGTTGAAGAACGCGGCGCTCAGTCGGTTATCCCGATTCAAACGATGGAAGATCGAGTCAAAGCGGCCAACGAACATCTGGGCGTGGACATCGATTTCCGCGAAATGGATTTGATGGACCGCGATGCACTGTTTGCATACATCAAGGAAGTGCAGCCCGAATCGATTGTGCAGTTTGCTGAAATCCCCAGTGCTCCATACAGCATGGCGGACGTTGACAAGGCCGTAAATACGATCCAGAACAACGTTGTCGGAACTCTTGGCCTGCTGTTTGGAGTTCGCGATCATGCTCCCGATGCTTCGATTATTAAGCTTGGAACAATGGGCGAATATGGCAGCCCGCTGACAGGGCGACCACTGTTTGAAGGTTTGTTCCCGGGCGATGCTGTTCTGCAATACAAAGGGCAGGAATGGAGCCTTGGCGGAGAATTGACTCCTCGCGATCCCGTCAGTTTTTATCATGTCAGCAAAGTGCAGGGCACGTTCAGTGTTTACGAAGCCTGCAAATACTGGTGGCTGCGAAGCTACGACGTGATGCAGGGCGTGATCTACGGAAATCACTCAGACGAACTTGCCGCCGACCCGTCACTCGCAACACGTTTTGATATCGACGAATGGTGGGGCACTGTTGTGAACCGCTTTGTGGCTCAGGCTGTGATTGGAATGCCGCTTACGATTTACGGGAGCGGAAATCAGCTTCGAGGTTACATCACCTTGAAAGACGCGATGCAGTGTATTACTCGATTGATTGCTGCACCGCCGGAACCCGGTCAGTACGACGTCGTCAATCAGGTGACGGATGTATTGTCTGTGCGGCAGATTGCACAGACAGTGGCAAAAATCGGAGCCGAATTCGGGCTGGATACAGAAGTTCAGCGTATCGAAAATCCAAGAGTTGAAGCAGAAGAGCATCCGTACGAAGTCATTCATGAAAAGCTAAGTCAGCAATTTGGGTTCGCTTCTGAATCGTCGCTCGAAGAAGAGGTTCGCGGCTTGTTCAAGGTGTTGATGACGCCGGAATCCATCGAACGTATTAAGCAGCAGGAATCAAAGCTGTTCCCGAAGACTCGCTGGTCGGGTGAAGAAGATGAGTTGAAGGTTTTGGAAACCTGGAAACCAAGCGAAGTTGCCAAAGGCGCGGCGTAACAAAATCAACGGATAGAAAATGCAGATCACAGACGCAACATTTGAAGAAACGGTTCTGAAGTCAGAGCAACCTGTGCTGGTCGACTTTTGGGCTTCCTGGTGTCCTCCCTGCAAAATGATGCAACCGCTGGTTGATCGGATGCATAAGGAGTTCATCGATAAAGGTACTGCCAAAATCGTGTCGATCAACATTGATCAAAATCCGCAGGCAGCGTCCGAATACAAAATTTCCGGTGTGCCGACTTTTTTGTCATTCAGCCAGGGGCAGGAGATTGCTCGCAAAACAGGCGCGCTCACTGAGAATCAGCTGCGTTCGATGATTGAAACTGCGACTCAGCAGTCAAAGGCCGCTTAAGAACAGTTTTTGAATGGTTGCATTGGGGTAAACGAAGACTCGATAGAAGTTGGAATACTGATGTCTTTGGAACGTTATGAAAAGATTGTCATCGTCACGGGTTTGCCCAGATCCGGCACGTCCATGATGATGAAAATGCTGGAAGCCGGCGGAGTTACTCCGCTGTGTGATGGCCTGCGTTCTGCCGATTCTGACAATCCCAATGGCTACTACGAATTCGAACCCGTCAAGCAGACTCGCAGTGATGCCAGTTGGCTGGACGAGGCACCCGGCAAGGCTGTCAAGATGGTTTACAGTCTGTTGTATGACCTGCCTGTTGATCGTCAATACGAAGTGATCTTCATGCGACGCGAACTGAACGAGATTCTTGCGTCTCAAAGCCAGATGCTGCAAAACATGAACATCGTGTCAGGCGTTGACGACTGCCGCATGGCAAAGCTGTTTGAACGCGAGATTCTCCGGTTTCAGCAGTGGCTGTCGACCGCGTCACATATCAACAGCGTCGAAGTACGCTACAACGACGTCGCATCAGGCTCTGAGCACCCCATCAATTCAATTAACGAACATTTGGGTGGCACGTTAAACGTCGCTGCCATGTTGTCCGTGGTCGATTCCTCTCTTTACCGAAATCGCTCGGCGGCATCCACTGCTGCGTGATTTCAACCCTTCTTTTATCTCTCCTTCTGAGCATCCTGCTCGTTGATCTCAACAACAAGGCGTCAAAACATGGCTTTTCTAAGTGGAAAAACAGTGCTTGTCACTGGTGGATGTGGAACAGTCGGTCGCGAACTTGTTCGTCAGATTGTGTCGCAGGGGCCGTTGGAAGTTCGAGTCATCGACAGCAATGAGTCTGAAATCTTTTTCCTTGAACAGGAAATTGACGCTCAGATTGCAGAAGAAAAACTTAGCGATATCACAGCGCAGTGCCACGTGGGTGACATTCGCGACGAAGCTCGTTTGAACAGCCTGTTTGAAGGCGTGGACGTTGTCTTTCACCTGGCCGCGTTGAAACACGTAATTCTGTGCGAACGGTCTCCGTTTGATGCGACTCAGACGAACATCATTGGTGTCAAGAATGTTATTCAGGCGGCGTTGAACAACAACGTAGAGCGAGTGATCTTCACCAGTTCTGACAAAGCCGTTGACCCCACAAACGTGCTGGGAACTTCCAAGTTGATGGGCGAACGACTCATCACCGCTGCCAACAGCATGAAGATCAACAAGCGAACGATCTTCAGTTCGACTCGTTTCGGAAACGTGCTTGGATCTCGCGGATCAGTGGCAACTGTATTCGAACGGCAGATCAAAGCTGGTGGTCCGGTAACGCTGACAGATTCCGAAATGACACGGTTCGTTATGACTCTGAAAGATGCATGCCGACTGGTGCTGCAGGCTTCAGAGATTGCTCGCGGTGGCGAAGTCTTTGTGACGAAGATGCCCATTATGCGAATCGAAGATCTGGCCAAGGTCATGATCTATCGACTTGCTCCGCAGTATGGACACGCTCCGAGCGACATTGAACTCACAACGATTGGTTCCAAGGCGGGTGAGAAGTTCTACGAAGAACTAATGAGCGATGAAGAAACTCGCCGCACCTGGGAATTGCCGGACATGTTTGCCGTATTGCCGGCATTCCGCAGCGTGTACCAGGAAATCGAATATGACTATCCGGTTGTCTTGCGACGCCAGGTGACTGAGCCTTATGTGAGCTCAACAGGCGACATGATGTCGTTTCCGGAAATTGAAGACTTGTTGGAACTGTGTGGAATTCTGGAACCTGTGGAAGCGGACGAAGCAATCGTGCGTCCGTTCATTAAGCGTGCGGCCTAACAAGTGCTTCGCCCTTGACCCAGTGGCGTGGAATGCGAAAAAGTGTGGGGTGTTCGAAGCGCCGAGCCGCGACGTTGTCGCTACGAAAAAAGATGTGTGCACTTTATGAGCATCATTTTAAATAAGGCTCTAACGCTTAATGCGCACAGGAAGTTCATGAATTTGAGTTTGCAGGGATGGCGATATGAGTTGGTCACCGAGTTTCATTGGCATTGGAGCAGAGAAGAGCGCCACAACGTGGGCGTGGACCATTCTGAACGAACATCCGTCCGTGCGAATGAGTCAGCCCAAGGAATTGAACTTCTTCAACCTTGATGAAAACTTCGGGCGGGGTGAATCCTGGTATCGCCAGCATTTCGCCACCGACGCAAAGTGCAGCGGAGAGATATCGCCGCTGTACATGGATGATCCACGTGTGGCGGAGCGTATTCGCAGCGTTTATCCGGATTCGAAAATCCTGGTGATGCTGCGAAATCCGTTTGATAGAGCGATGTCGCATCTGTTTCATGATGCTTCCGTACATTATGGCAAGGTAGCAACCGTTGTACCCGAACAGTTGCAGGCACTTGTTGACAAAGATGACAAGTACATTCGTCGCAGTCGATATCATGCAGCTTTGGCTCCGTTTTTTGATGTATTCCCAGCGAATCAAATTGGAGTGTTTTACTTCGACGAAGTGAAAAGTGATGGGCTGAATCTTTCCAGGCGGCTTTATGAATTTGCTGGCGTTGATTCGAACTTTGTGCCTGAACAGTTCAATAAAAAGGTCAATGAGTCTCAGGATTTGCGGCCGGCGGCAAAGTTGGTGATGGGTGTTTCTCGTGCGATCCGAGCATTTCCGCCCACTCATGCGGGGATGCAGTGGATCTATCGACACACTCAACTGCGAGAAAAAGTGATTCGCCTGTTGATGGTCGATCGCGGCAGAGCAGAGATTCGGTTTGACGAAGTGTTTTCCAGCGACGCAGCGGCTGAACTTGTTAACGACTTGAACCAGCTAAGCGAACTTCTGCCGTCGGATCTTCCAGCAGATTGGGCACACAGCTGTTCCCATGAGTTTTCGGCCGCAGCAAAATCCGGCGGACTGATAGCGGCGTAGACTATGAATACCTATACAGCCACGAACTATGGATATGCCAGCCCGTTGATGCTGAATACTCAGCGGTCCGTGGCGTATGCTGAAGTTGTGAAAGGCATCGTGCTGTCGGCTGGCTATTTTATGATGGCCCGCGCTGGCATCTATACCAGCTTTGATGGACCATTGTTTGCAATTGCCGGGTCACTGATTTTTCCTCAATGGCGGCCGTGTCTGTTGCTGATGGTGCTGTCGGTT
The DNA here is from genome assembly GCA_937916515.1 of uncultured Planctomycetaceae bacterium. GTDB lineage: Bacteria > Planctomycetota > Planctomycetia > Planctomycetales > Planctomycetaceae > Fuerstiella. The sequence continues at coordinate 19,364 of CALFSX010000078.1, forward strand.
CAGGATGCTCCGGGGCAGGTCGTTCCGTTTGACTATTTCGGTGTCGCGGGCATATCTGGCTTGATGATAATCACGGCGATGCTGCGTCGTGATGCCACCCCATTGTCCGCCGAAACACGCGCATTGCGAAGAATGTTGTTTTTCGGATTGGCGATTGTGGGTTTTGGTATCGCGAATTCAGCCGTGCAACATCGGTTTGGATTTCACGAACAATCTTCGAATCGACCGTTCGCAATCATCGGCGTCTTGATGTGGATGATGATGATTACCGGATATCTTGCTCATCGCGAGATTTCAAAAGATCCGTTGTCTGCCGTGCGAGTACAGACGGTTGCCGTTTGCATTTTGGTACACATTTTTCTGATGACGGGTTTGCAGGTCGTCTTTGGTCCATTGGTTGGCTCCTCGCCTCAGGGAGCTGCTGAGATGAGAGAACTTGACCAGATGATGAACGCGGGTGCTCGAGGGATTGCCCGTTTAACGGGGCCGTTTCTGTCGCCGAATCTTCTGGCGTCTGTACCGGGTCTGTTCATGCTGATAATTCTGAGATATCAGAAAGCGTCCACGATTTCCGTGCAGTTTATTGCGGCGTTCTTTACTGTTGGCCTGGCAGCTGCTTTGCTTGGTGGAGCACGAACGATGTTTGTGTTTTACATTGCCGGTACAGCTGCAATGACGTGGACTCGTTCGCCAAAGCACACGTTAATCGCCGGGATGTTGGCGGCCCCATGTGTGTTGATGCTGGATATTCCGTGGAGCGAATTATTAGTGATGATGCGGCTTAAGGATCTTCAAAGCCTCGGCGTGCGCGGCGAACTATGGCAGTCTTCACTGCACTATATGGACCTGAATGACTGGGTGTTTGGCTTTGGGCTGACTCACTTTCCGGTCTTCTGTAAGTCGCATCTGGGTTATTATGGATCTGACCCGCATAACTGGATTTTATCGGCCAGCCAGATGTTTGGCGTGTTGGGTTTGGTTTTCTATTTTGTGTTAATCAAGACATTGCTGAAGAAGTGTTTTTCGTTTCAAAGCAAAGAGCGAGCGATCGCTATTTGTCTGCTGCTTTTCTTTGTGGGGCGTGAGTTCGCAAATACGCAGTATGTGTTGAACAACAATCCACTTTGCTGTCTGTATTGGATCATGATTTCGTTGGTGTTTTCGTCACCTGCTGCTGGCAATTCGTCGGCTGGCGGCAATGCTGAGTATGGCACAGTCTCTGCCGGAGGTCTGTAATTACTTATGCGAATGCCAGGACGATTTGGGCGAAATATCATCAGCAATGCTGGTGGGAATGCGATTCATTCAGTGATTCAGCTTGGGCTTTTGTTCGTGCTGATTCGAAAACTGGATGACACTTCGTACGCTGCCTTTTTGAATGCAACGTTTCTGGTTGGGCTGCTGGAAATGGCGTCTGACTATGGCGCACGGATTTGGGCGACTCGCGAATTTTCAGTTTCTGAATCTCCTCGTTCAGTCCTGAAGAATTCGGTGTACTGCAAAGTATTTTATACGCTGGTTTCAGCTCTCGCACTTTCGTTGATTCCGTTCAATACTCTGACAGCTTTTGACTTTCTGCTAAGCGTGTTGGTGGCCAGTACTCAGCCCAGCACAGATCCCTTGCTGTGGTATCTTCGCGGTCGCGAACGGCTGGATATTGAAGCTGTCGTTGTTCTGGCGTTTCGTGTTATTGTGGCCATTGGAATGCTTGCCGCAACGGTGCTGGGATTTGGACTGCAGGTGCTATTGTTGATTTGGCTGGTCGGTAACATTCTTCGGATGTTGGTCGAATGGCGTTTGGATGCTGTTAAGGCGGTGAGAAATTCAGGGGCATTGGTGACCAGCGAAGGTGGTTCAGTAAATGCGGCGACCGCTGCAACAACCAGTATTGCAACAACGATTCGGTACGTGTTTCCCGTGGGGACCGCGTTTGTGTTGACCAGTTTGTTTCAGAGAGCGACCGTATTTTTGCTGGATGTTTTCGCCACGCCTCAGGACGTGAAGATCTACGGCACCGCATTCAAAGTTGTGAGTACCAGCGGGTTTGTGGCGACAGGTGTTTTTGTGTCGTCGTTTGCGATGCTGGCAAAAGCGATTGCCGCCAATGATGTTGATGGAATTAAAGCGGTCATTCGCCGCAAGTTGCTGTTGGTCACACTGTTTTTTGCGCCGTTGTGCTTACTGGGGATTTTGCTGTCTGTGCCCGTTTCTGACTTGTTCCACTCACAGCAGTTTACAGACATCGCTCGGGTGACTGTGCTGTTGATGCCGGGCTTGTATTTGTCCTGTATCAATATGGGATTGAAGTACACTCTAAATGCTTACGAATTAAACTGGCAGGATGTGGGTTCCGTGGTTCTGGGGATTTTCGTGCTGGTTTGTGCGACCGTGTTTCATGGAAGTCTGACGTGGTGCGAAGCCGCAGCGATGGGCTGGGGACTGGGCGAAGCTGCATTGATGTCTGCCAGGCTGGGTTTGTTGTGGGGGCATCGCAAGCATCGTGGAGTGCCCTTTGGAATTATCTTTGGCACCGCTGCCGCCATGATGTTGATGGTGGCGATCAGTTATCGATAGACATCTGCATTTGAACAGCATGACGCCTTAACTGGCAGGGAAGTTTGTAAAGATGAAGTCATCAAAAATCAAAACAGATTGTCCGGTGTGTGGACCAGGCCCGACGGCGCCCGTGGGTGAATGCCATCAGTTGCCCGTTGTGAAGTGCTGCTCATGTGAACTGATGTTTGTCGGGGAATGCAACGAAGTGGCTGAGACGGAAGACTTCTTTCGATCTGACCACGTTGACAACGAAGACGATACTCAAAAGTTCTATGTCAATTTCCGAAAGGACAGCCTTCAGAGAGAAGCTGCCGTGATTAGCCGTTTGAAGCCGGACGGCGGCCGCATTCTGGACGTTGGAACGGCATCGGGCTATTTCCTGAAACAATTTGCAGAAGCCAAAAACTGGGACGCTGTTGGCGTTGAACCTTCCGCTGTTTCCACAAAATTCGCGAAGGAAAAATTTGGGCTTAACGTTCACGAAGGCTATTTATCTGAACAGAAGTTTGTTGACGAATCGTTTGATGTGGTGACGTCGCTGGACGCGTTTAACTGTCACCGGACTCCCAACGAAGATCTGTCTGAGATCTTTCGGGTGCTTAAGCCGGGAGGCGTGTTTGCTATTGAGATTCCTGGTCAGAGTTATCGTATGCTGACAGGATCCGGTATGTTGTGCCGTCTGTTCTTTGGTTGCTCGTTGCGTTTGAATGCGGGAGTGAACTTCTATTTTTACACCACTCGTGCTTTGGTGGCGATGGCCGAACGAGCGGGATTTGAATTGAGTGATTCTTATGCGGAATCAACTCCGATAAACGGCAACATCGTTTCAAGAATTGCCAAGCAGGCCTACTTCTCTGCGACCGCAATGCTGTATCGAATGACAGCCGGGCAAGTTCACTATGCTCCCAAAGAGTTCCTGATTTTTCGCAAACCGGAAGTGGCGACTTTGAAGATGCCGACCGCTGCAACGTTGACTGACAAGTCGATGAAGAAGGCTGCATAGCAGCATCGTCAGTCGGAACTTCAGGCTGCACGTTTTGCTGAATTTTTCAACTCCGGAATTGCCATGCCGCATTTGATGCTGTTGCAGATTTTCGTGACGTCTTCTGTTGTCAGTTGATTCGACAGCGGCAGGTTGAGGACTTCTTTGGAGGCGCTTGAGGCGTTGGGAAAGTCTGATGGGCTACACAGGTGTTCCGGAAACGGGAACAGGGTGCCGACGTCTATACCGTTGTTCCAAAGATGCTGTCTTAGCGGAATTCGATGATGTTCATGGATACGAATCGAATAGTGGCTAAGTGCTGCGTGTGTTGATTCTGGAAGTTGAATGTGCACTGCGGCTTCACCAAGCTGGCGAGAATATTCATGGCACAACTGACGACGGCGTTCAGAAAACTGTTCTGTGTTGTTCCAGTTTTCGACCGACTTTGTTGCTGAGTATCCTGTGGGCGGTCGATGCCATTCGTGCGATTGTCGTGTGAATGCAGATTCTTCCGCTGAATTCTGGTCGCCGTTTTTTCGTTGCTTTAGTTCGCGAAGTTGTCTGTAGATCACTGGTTGATGAGCGGCGGTTCGCGCGATCAGTTGGGCGTTCCATTTTGTTCGTGAAAGAACGCCAGCTGGTCTTAATGCTGCATTGCGAAGACGGCGCAGTTCTGTGGCTGTGTCGCGGCAGTGAGTCAGCGCCATTCCGCCCCAGCCGGCGTACAGTGATTTTCCGAGGCCGAAGCTTAAAACGGTGACATCGGCATCTTTCATGCGTTGCATGTCCTGCGGCGTTGGAATCGCCATGGCCATGTCGAACACTCGGCAAGCGGCTTCACTGACAAGCGGCTGGCTAAGTTCAGCAACGGAGAAACGCTGACCGAACATTTCTGACAGGATCACGGCTGAATCTGATACCGGCTTAGTTGACGTATCAAGCAGAAAGCTGCTTTGCTGGCAATCAGCAAACTGCACTGGCAACCCGCATTCTGAAGCGGCGTGAAACACGGCTCCGCAGTTAAAGGCGGGACAGACCACAGTGCCTGTTTTTGGCACGTTTAGTTGAATCGAATTCGTAATTCCGAAGCGAGCCGACGGCAGCCAGACAGCGTTGCCAACGTTTAATGACGTCTGATACAGTCGCTCGATGTCTTCCATGCCCTGCCGTTTGGCGAAGCAGCGCAGCGCTGTGTTCAGCAGCGAGATTGCATCAAACGGTGGGCGGTGTCGAGGAATCACGCAGACTTCTTTCGGGCGAAGATCAGCGTTGTGGGCGACACCGAAACGCCGAGTCCATGCCACAGCAGTGTGCCAACCTTGTAGGCGGCTCTGGCGCTGAGCGGCATTTCGTTGGTGTGCTGAGCACCTTTCGGCGTGGCGTTGAGGATTTCGAAGCCGGCGGTTTCAACGGTCTTCAGCAGGCTTTTTAGTGGCATTGAAAACCGATGGTCGGCAATCGCTCGCCGAATCAGCTTTTTGGATACATTGGGCGAAACAGATCCGACAAATCTTCCGGCAGTTACAAAGGCGGATTTCGTTACGGCTCGAATCACCAGCAGCCCGTCGTCTCGCAGCAGGCGGCAGGCGGCTCGCAGTTCTGCCGGCTGATCTGGCCAGTAGATGTGAGCGTCCAGAACGGAGATCACATCAACCGGATCCTGTGGAGAAAACAGCGAGCAATCGTTTAACGACGAACACACTTCGCCCTTAAAACCAAGTGACTGCACATAGGCGACTGCTTCCGGAACGATATCGACTCCCGAACACTCGAAGCCGCGTTTTTTCGCTTCTACCAGGATGCCGCCGAAGGAACAGCCAACGTCCAGAATTTTCGAGCCGCCGTATCCGAGCTGTTCGATTCCGTCCAGCGTTGAAATAAAGCCGTCTCGCTTTCGTTGATTAAGAGCAGCGCCTTCGTCCTCGTTGCCCCAGGCCATGTGGCGGCTGTGGTCGGTTTCGGCGGTGGAGTCGTAAGACGAAGTCATAAAATAGGTGTCGCAACTGGCACACCGAGCCCACGGGGTCAATCCTCGACCGGATTCAAACTGAAATCGTCTGGGATGTTGGTCCTGGGTGCCGCAGGCGGGACAAAGCACCGTCGCCTGCCCCAGTGTGTCGTGGGCCGAAGGTTCAGCGATTTTGTTGGCCATTGCTTCATCCTTTAAGCGAAACCGAGTGGATCAACCGATCCTTGGGGGTATGTTGTCGAGTTGACGAACTGCGAAACACGGCAATCGACTGGTGTTTCTTGTGGACTTCTGTTGTCGACAGTGCAGTTCGTGCGAAAACATGGTAGCATTTCCGGTCAATCTGCTCGATCTCAGCTAAAGCGAATCGGTAGCAGAAACACCTTTCAAGACTTCAAAATTCAGTTCATCGGCAGATATTGCAGCTTTGCGACGTGGTGCAACAGGCGGATTAAGTCCGATTGAGGCACCACGGACGGCGGCGCGTATTTGTTTAATTCAGATGAAAACGCCAATCACTTTCAAACAGGCCGAAACAAATGGCTCACGATCCCTACTCCCCTTGTGTTTGCGGCAGCGGGAAGAAAATGAAGTTCTGCTGTCAGGACATTCTGCCAGAGATGGTACGCGTTGAAAAACTGATCGAAAATCAGCCAGAAGCCGCCGAAAAGCTGCTTAAAACGCTACTGCAACAGCATAAAGACAAAGAAGTGCTGGTTACTCAACTGGCTTCTTTGATGACTAGCCGAGGCGGCCACGCGGAAGCTCGCCAGCAACTGGTGGACTTTTTGCGAGAACACCCGGACGAACCACGCGCTCTTTTGGCGTTGGCTGATCTTTGCATCGGAACAGACGGGTTTCCTGCTTCGCGACGGATTGTTCACCGAGCGTTCCAGTTGGGAGTTCGGCAGTTTCCCGGTGGCGTGGCGATGCTGGCTTCAGCCATTGCCGGTCAGATGGCTCGCATGGGCTGTGCGATGGCTGTTCGTGAACATCTGGCTTTGGCCGTCCGATTGGCGCCACAGGAACGTCGCAATTCTTTGTTGATGCAGTTGGCAAACTTTGAATCTCAAAGAACGATTCCGTATCCGTTCCGTGGCCGATTTTCGCTGCTGGATGTGGAACTGCAGGATGAGACCTTAGCAAAGGAAGAAATGCGAGCTCGCAAAGTCAGCCAGATTGGCTGCTGGGAGCCCGCCGCAATTCTGTATACTCGTCTTGTGGAAAAGGTGCCTCAAGATGGCGCGCTGTGGCATAACCTGGGGCTGTTTCACGCGTGGGATGGTCGTTTAAAGGAAGCAGCCGCCGCATTGCACAAGGCCGCTGAACTGATTGAAGACTACGACACAGCCGTTGAAACCGAGGCCTTGGCACAGCTGTTGGATCTGGAAGTTTCCGAAGAAAGTTATGGCGTCGTGCAGCAGGCAGTGCCCGTGCATTCGATGTCTGCGTTGCTGACTGCGTTAGACAACGATCCTCGTTTTGCCCGCGTTCTAAGCAATGATCGCGAAGAGCAGGAAGACGGAAGTCGTATTGCGGCTGAGTTTGAATTGCTGACCGCACCGCTGGCGGACAAGCTTGATCCGAATAACCTGCCAGACGTTGTCGCTGATGTGACCGTGTTGGACAACGACGGAGAACGTGGCGGCAAGCCTCGCGTGCTGATCGTTGCATTGGACAGCGAAATCGACGCGGCGACCGCTACGTTTCGCGAAGTCGCTGGTGAGTTGGCTCAGGAACCTGAAGAAAGTGATCGAAGTCAGCTTTCAAGGATGCCGCAGCCGTGTCGATTATTCGACTGGAAAATTCATCACGCCGACAAGCTTGGCAGCAGCCATTTTCGTCAGCTGGACAAAGCTCGACTTACTGATGCCTTGCAGCAATGGTTGGAAACGCCGTTGGAATCTTTGGCCGCAAAGACGCCCGTTGATTTCGCAAAGGATGCGAACAACCTGGTGAAGGTTGGCGGCAGCGTTATTGTGCTGGACGTGATCTGTAACCGTATGGGTTACGATCCAGACCTGTCGGACATTCGCAGCCGTCTGGGAATTCCCGCTCCGTCGCCAATTAAAGCCGAAGCTGGGCAGTCGATTACATCGTTGCCATTGCTGCAGTTTGGGCGACTTGCAACAGACGGCCTTAGCGACGATCAGGTGATTGAATTCGCCAATCGCATCACTTTGGTTCGCCACTTGAGACTGCTGGAAACGGCCATCGAAACCCTGGTTCAACGCCCGGAAGCTTTGAAGAAGTTCAGCCCAATGCGGGGACACTTGCTTCGAGCAACCGTGGCTCGCGAAAAGAACGATCTGAAGCTGGCATCGAAGTGCTTTGACGATGCTCGCGAAGCCGCTGAAAACGAACCAGATGCTTTTCGGACTCGACTTGAACTTGATATCCGCGAGCTAAGTTGCCGACTTGATGATCCTCACGATCCGGAGCTGCCTCAGTTGCTGAGCGAAATTCGCGAACGTTACTTCATTAAGATTCCAGAGATTGAAGAAGTGATTCGTGAAGAACTGGTCAACAGTGGATGCGACCATCTGCTAAGCCAGCTGGAAAAAACGCCAGGTGCTGCTGCAGGTTTGTGGACTCCCGAATCGGAAAAGGCCGGCAGCGAATCGTCCGGTAAGCTTTGGGTTCCCGGACAGGATTGAGCAATCGCTTGAACGACCGTGAAATGACACTTTCGGAAGGCCATGTTTTTGCTGACGATGCCAGCGTTATGCGGCGAGCTCTGTTGGTGGCCTCGCAGGGTGTCGGCTATGTTGAGCCGAACCCTGCGGTTGGTGCCGTGATTGTCGATCAGCACCGACGTTTTGTTGCTGAAGGATTTCATCAACGGTTCGGGCAAAATCACGCTGAAGTTAATGCAATTGCCGCTGCGGGAAACAGCACTCGCGGCGCGCATTTGTATGTCACGCTGGAACCCTGTTCACATCATGGCAAAACGCCTCCTTGTGCAGACGCCGTCATCGCAGCTGGTTTCAGCAAGGTATTTATTGGTTGCCAGGACCCGGCCGAACACGTTGCCGGAAATGGAATCGCCAGACTTCGCGCCGCGGGAATTGACGTTGTTGTCGGGCTGTGCGAAAGTGAATCAGAGCAACTGATTGCTCCATTTCGAAAGCTGATGCTGCAGCGATTGCCGTGGGTGCATGCCAAGTGGGCAATGACGCTGGATGGACGCATCGCGTCGCGAACCGGACATTCCAAGTGGATTTCCAATGAGGAATCCAGAGCCTATGTGCATGAATTGCGAGGGCGAATGGATGCGATCGTGACCGGCGCTGGCACCGTTCGAGCGGATAATCCAATGTTGACAGCTCGCCCGGAAGGTACGCGGCACGCACTGCGGGTTGTGGTGGATTCAGACGGTTCGTCTGTGACCGATGGCTGCCAGCTTTTGAGAACGCTGGATCAGGCAGCACTATTGATTTCGGTGGCGGAAGAACACGCAGGTAACCTCAACCTGATGAAGCTGTCTAAGCTGGGCGTTGAAATTCACGCAGCTCAAGGGGGCAGTCGCAGCGAGCGAGCGGCCGATTTGTTGGCGGAACTTGGTCGGCGAAAATGCACCAACGTGCTTGTTGAAGCGGGGGGCGGTCTGCTGGGCTCGTTCTTCGATGCAAACCTGGTGGACGAAGTTCACGTCTTTGTGGCACCAAAGATCGTCGGCGGCTTAAATGCGATGTCGCCAGTTGGCGGCGAAGGTCTTGAGCAGATTCCTGCACTGGCGACGCTGCAAAATGTCAGCGTCCGATCATTTTCCGGTGACACATTGATTCAGGGACGTGTTGATCGAAGCGGAGCTTAATACACGTTTTCTGTCTGAATCCATACTTTGCGGTTAGACTTGTTATCGCCGCGAACTTGTTCATGTTGAGTCAAGTTTTCAGAGCGACGTAGTCGCGTTTCCGAGCGGCAGCTCGAATGGTCTGAGGCACCGCCTCGTTAGAGTCTAACTCGAAATGATGCGCACATGATTTTCATAGCGACAACGGAGCGGCTCGGCGATTAACGCGTCCTACGTCTTGCCGCCTACCACGCCACTGGGGCAAGGGCGAAGCCCTTGTTAGGTTCGCAGCAGCCCTGGAATTACTGAACCGCCGTCGACGATTTTCATTGGTCGCCCCAGTGGGCTCAGATTTTCGTGGTTGGCGTTAACGCCCATGGACTTACAAACTGTTTGAAACAGGTCCTGCACGGTTACTGGATTTTCGTTGATGGCGGAGCCGTCTGCGGTTGAAGAACCATAAACTTGTCCGCCTACGATTCCTCCACCGGCCATAGCCATGCTGAAGACTCGTGGATAGTGATCTCGCCCAGTGCGTGCATTAATTTTAGGAGTGCGGCCGAATTCGCCCATCCAGACAACCAACGTGTCATCCAACATGCCGCGATCTTTAAGATCTGTGATTAGCGCTGCTGTCGCCGGATCGACCTCGGCAGCATTGCTGGCAGATCGCTCAAAGTTATCCTGATGCGTGTCCCAGGTGCTGGATCGCACTTCGACAAACGTGACACCCTGTTCAACCAATCGACGCGCCAACAGACACCCGCGTCCGAAATTGCTGTCGCCATAGCTGTCGCGAACCTTTTGGGGTTCTTCAGACGTGTCGAACGTGGAAACGGAAGGGCTCAGCACAAGTCGGCTGGATTTTTGGTACAGCGATTGATGAGTGGCCACCAATTGGTCAGCACCTGCGGCCGCGTATTCGGATTCCAGCTTGCCGAGCAATCCCATGCGTCGGTCAAAGCGTTGCTGCTGAACGGGAATTGCGACATTGGACGGAATCTGACCTGGATTGTTGACCACAAAAGGTTCGTAATCCATTCCCAGAAAACCCGCGCCCTGAGTGTTGCCGATAGAAACAAACGATGGCAGTTCGCTTTCGATGTTGCCAATCTGCTGTACGATTCCTGATGCCAGTGATGGATGTTTCACGCTGCCGGATGGCACGTATCCGGTGTGCATTTGATAGGTGGCTCTGGGATGACTGCCTTCCTTGTTTGTCATGGACCGAATTAAAGCGACATCATTCATGATGCGAGCAACGTTGGGGAAGTTGTCGGCAATCTGAATTCCGCTGGCGCTGGTTTGAATGGCTTCTGTTGGTCCGCCGTTTTCGATGCCTGGTTTCGGATCGAACGTTTCGAACTGACTGGGGCCACCCTGCATCCACAGCAGGATCATCGCTTTGCCACGCTTTCGCAGGTTTTCCGCTTCCACGGCCATGAGATCGCGGAACCCCAGGCCGCATGAAGCAATCGCTCCTGCAGAAACGGTTTGCAAAAAACGTCGTCGAGTCGCGGTGCGTCTGGAAAGATGCACTTCATCAAAAATATGGTTTGCCATGATTTCTGTCCCGAACTTTTCCGAACTGGTTTGCGACCGTGTATCGATTCTGAACCTGACCTTTGCAGGCTTGCCAGTGATGACAATCCTGATTGTAATAAGCGAGTCCGCAATGCGGGTGGGTTGGGGTTGAGCAGGTCGTACAACCGAAGCCTGCAAGAAAAACGGAAGTCCGATTCCGCTCAACCCCGACCCGCCCGCATTGCTGCCTGGCGTGAGTCGCATTATTACTGGTGCTTTACGCCGCGAAGATGACTAATTTCGACTTTGGAATTCGCTGGAATTCAGCAACGACCACAACACATCTTCAAATCCTTCTTTGCGATTTGATGAATTGTTGAGGTAGCTTATGCAGACAGCCAATTCTTTTGAGGTTGGTTCACGTCCGACGGTGTTCAAGTACAATTCGCGAATCACTTCTTCGTCACTGATGACCTGCCGCGAAATTCGAGCAATCAGGCTGTTCTGGGTATCGGCCTTGATGAAGTTGTTCACCTGCGGCGAATTCATGAGAAACAGTGCTTCCGGAATTGCTCCCGTTAAATCGTTTTTCGGTGTGGACGGGTCAAATCCGAAAGTTGTTGCAAACTGAAGTCTTCCCTGGTCACCGCCGCGTCGCATTCCCGGTGTAGGTCGCCCCATAAATTGTAAAGGCAGGCCGGAAACATTTAGTGTTTGGCAAAGCGTGTCGTACAACTGATCTGATCTTAATCGCGTCGGTTCCAGCCGAACGAACCCTTCGACATCCGTGTTGATTGTTCGCTGATAGATTTTTGTCTGAGTGATGGTGGTCATCAGCCATTTTAGATCATAGTTGTTGTCGGTGAAGTCAGTGGCCAGTCGTTCCAACGCTGCTTCATGTTCAGCTGTTCGATCGGGGCCGATGTCGTCGATAGGTGTATAGAATGCTGTTGAGGTCAATTCGGACCAAAGCCGATTCACGATCGCTTTAGCAAACCATGGGTTGCTGCGTGCAGTGATCAGGTTTGCCGCTGCGTTGCGACGTTCAAGGTCTGACTGGCCTTTTCTTATCGCGGTGCCTGTTAGAAAGAAGGCCGGATTGACAATGTCGCCATCGGAACCGGGATCTGCCAGATTGGGCATATAGTGTTCTGTTGCACCTTGTCCGGGGCGATTATTGTCCTGAGGTTGAGCTGTCATGATTTCTTCAATTGACAGCCGTCCGTCTTCGTTTTTGTCGATCGTTGTTTGTGCCTGGCTCTGAAAGATGCGAGCCAGCGGCGAATTCTTTGCTTCGGCTTCCGATATGAATTTGTCTCGGTTGCGATCCAGCCGGGTCAGCAGAAACTGCGACATGCCGGGGCGTTGAGTTCGGTCACGATCGACGGATGCAATTTCATAGTCGAACATGTTGTCTGAGCTGCGGTCTCGACGAACGCTGACTCTTGGAAAGAACGCTGCCAATTCGTGAAACTGTTCTCGCTTCCACTGATCCCACGGGTGATTGTGACAGTTCGCGCACTGAATCTGGATTCCCAGAAACAGCCGCGACGCTTCTGCCGCAATTTCTTCAGGCTGGCCTTCGTGAGCAAAGATTAATGCCGTGGAACCATCACCGTTAACTGGACCAATGGCTGTCAGCAGGTCGGTGGTGATTTTGTCCCATGAACGATTTTTGGCCAGGCTGGAAGCCATCCATTCTTCGAAATCGTTTCGCACGATGTCCGCTCGAACGTTGGTGGCTCGCAGAAAAATTGTGTCTCGCCAATAACGGCTCCAATTGATGCCATATTCATCACTAGCCAGCAGGCGGTTGACCAGGGCATGGCGTTTGTCGGGTGACGGATCAAGGCCGAACCTTGTGATTTCACCGGGCGTTGCCGGACGTCCAATCAGATCCAGCGATGTTCGACGCAGAAATGTTGCGTCGTCAACCAGTTGAACTTCTTGACCTTCACCGTCCAGAATCAACTGATCGATGGCGCTGGCGGTTTCCGTTGGTGTGGGGAGATCTTGTGCAACGGCGCTGGTGGCCAGAACAGAAAAAACGCACAGTAGTCGGGTGACCTGCATGGAATTCTGCCCCTGAATCAGGAATCGATGGAAAACGTCAAACCAGCCGTAACGCCGGCGGTTGTTGTCTTCAACAATCTTAACTGGATGTGGATTCGCAGTTTTTGAGCTGTTTTCTGCGAACCAGCAAAAATGCCAGCCAGTTTGCAGCAATTGCGTCGGTTTTAAGATGTCCCTGTACGGCTACACGTCTTGCGCAGCAGTTGTTGAGACGCTCCAGGAATCCGGCGGGAGGCTTCGTTGCGGGATTTCCGTGAAGGCGGCGTGCTATCGAAAGTCGGGTTGCGGCGTTGGTCGCGGGGCTGGGCCAGGTGTGTCTGTCCCTGGCAGATCGGAGGCAACGATTTCAAAGTGCTGAACGTCCAGTTGCTGGTCACCCAAAGCCAGTTCAGCAGTGGCGAAGTGCCGTCCACGAGTCAGCGGTCGCACAGTCAGTTTCATTCGGCGGCGTTCGCCTACCTCTAAAAGGCGAACGCTGGAATCAACTCGCCGGTCCTGGTCGTCGTCTTTCAGCAGCCAGTGACTTAGTCCGAATGGCACATCAATTCGCAACAACACGCCTTCTGCGGGAGCATTGCCAATGTTTTCGACGGTGAAGTAAACATCAACAGATTCGTCCACCTTGACTTCTGGTGGAGGATTCTCAAGAGTCAGTTTAACGTTGGGCAGTCGCACTTCCGGCCGTGGTGTGGGCAGAGGCGTTTCTACGGGCGGCAATGGACGGTCTCTGGGAGTGATTCTTGATCGCGACGAAACAGCCGAGATTGCGGATACTTCTGTGTACGACAGAAATTCCTGAGCGTTACCCGTGGCGACCTGCAGAGTCAAAACAACCGCCTGCAGAGGTTCAAGCGTATCCAGCAGCCAAATCGCGACGCCATCACGATAGGCTCCACGCGGCACCATGGTTTGGACGGCTCCTGTTCGTGGCAGAAGTTCTCGAACAATCAAGCCGCTGACTCGATCGCGCCCCTCGTTCGTCACGCGGATCTGAATTTCGAAGCTTCCTGACGAATTGGAAGTGGGTACAGATTTTTCAACCTTCAGATTGTTGGAAGAAACCAAACTGCCTGGGATGACCTTGACCTGTGAATAAAGATCTTCAACCGCGAATTCGCTGTCTTCGTTCAGCGGCGGAGCCAACGAGGAATTGCGAGTCATACTTTGAGTATCGCTGAACGTTTGCCATTGATCGCCACGCAGTGCAAGCACTGTTTGTTGAATCAGTTGATCGATTTTCGGCGATCGTATCCGATGTCCGACTCGTTCAAGAAATGGTTCAACAGACATATTTAAGCGTGCAGCAGGGTAGTTGAATTCCGGAGTTGTTCGAGGTTCGAGATCCAGTGGGCGCATGTTGATCACGGGAGGTCGAGGATTAAGCGGCAGTTCTGAGGCGATCTGTTCCTGGACAATCGGAGGTGCCGGAAAGCGGTAGAGTGCTGACGGAACCTGGTGGACCAGGTGAGATACTTTGTCTGAATCCGTTTCCAGAACGAACTTTGTCTGCAGAATGTTTCGAGGGTTCAATTCAGGAACGTCATCCAGCACACTGCCTGTGTGCATGAGCGCGCGTTCGTCCTGGCGAACGGCCTGTGCTTCGTTGGAGAGACCGCTGACTAGAATTAGCGCGATCAACAATAGCCCAACTGCGCCAGCAAGCGTCGCTGTCACCCACCACACATGATCGAAGACAAAGCACCAAACGCGATCGGTGGCTTCGCAGATCATGTCCCACATATAGGTGACAAGATCGAACGGGGCCGTCATCCAACGACCATCCACGACGCCGAACAAACTCAGGCGGTCGCCAAAAATCATCGCCAGAAACATTAGGCTCAGAAAGAAAACCAATCCGAGTATTAAGTCCATAGCACCACTTCCATGTTGGATATCCTTACAAGGGGTGGTTTAGCAAAAAGCGGCAAGATCGGAAAGCCGAAACCGGTTTCCGGCGGATTCTGCGGCTTGTTTCCTGCGATGCCGGACTGGCAAGGCCATGCCAGAAACCTCGATCCGTTGTGCATCCTGCTTCTGGGAGTGGGCCGTATGCGTTAAATGGGAAGTACGAGAGCTTTAGTGGTGTCTGGGGTTTTGGTGCGACGACTTGCCCAGCTTCTGGCTAACGCGACCTCGAACACATCGATTTTATACGAGAGGCGTCCAGGTTTGGGCTACTTTTTCAGTAGTCTCACGCACTTCGATTCAAGTTTCTCGACCAACATTGAACGGAATGGTTGATCTTCGTGCTGAGGATGGCTCATAAAAAAGTGCGGGCGAGCTGAGAAACATGGGGCGGTGCTAACGGTTCATGGAGTGAAATCATTGCCCCGACGTCTTCAACTCGGCTCCGCACTAGCCGGACGACCGTGTTCTTGAACGTCTTTGGCTGCAGGTGGATTGCCGGCCAAACGGTTAATCGCAGCAGGGCTTTGTAGCCGGACATGATTTGTTTCAATATTTTTTAATAACGCATAAGTCATTTATGATTAATGGTTTACGTCTGTTTGTGGGTTTGCTTGAGGCATTTTCCTCGCTGTTTGTTGTAAACGTTTGAAATGATACAAACCGCCCAATGGTTCGGCGGATCCAGTAGATTTGCGGTGTCGTCCTGTTGGAAAGGGGTCTTGGTAACGTCTTCTGATTGCCTTTCACCTTAATGCGGGCAGACACCCTCAGAATTTCTAAACAGAAAATGCGGTATAAACCGACCGTATGAAATGGGTAGATCCTATTTAAAGCGATCCCGGTGCGCCTTCAGCGCTGTGAAATCCCAGCCTGAACACTTATCCAGTCTTTTCAGACTTATTGTTGGACTTAGAGCATGCTTCTCAACACCTGGCTGACAGCGGCAAAACGACATTTGTTCAAATCTCCAAGCGGAACACGAGCTTCGGGCCGTCGTTCGGGATTTTCTCGCCGTCGCACATCAGAATCTGAGGTTCTCGAAAGCCGAACGCTTTTGACTGCTCTGGTGATCAACAACAACAACATCGACGACTTTGTTGATGCGAATGGTCATCTGATCATCACCAACTCAACGTTGGGAACCAACGATTCGTTGGTGATTGAGAGCATTAATCTGGCGTCCAACACTGACGCCATTTCGATCAACTTGTCCAACATTCCGCTGGAACGTTTGGCAATTGAGACCGTGAATGTGACTGCATTCAACGGAACTGCGATCGACATTAACCTTACAAACGTCACGGGCAACCGCACGATTGCGATCGAAGACGTGTCGATTGCCGGGACAGGTTCGGGCATTGACATTTCCCTGGACAATACAGATTCGTACGGTCTGACAGTTGAAGACAGTATCAGTCCGACGGTTTACATAGCGGCGATCAATGGTTCCACCATTGGTCACGGGATCATTACTGAAAACGAAATTGTTGCTCCGGCAAATCTTGAAGGGGTAAGGCTGACGGTATCTGCCGGATCAAAGGCAGACGATTTTCAGATCATAAACAACCGTCAGATTCAGGCTCTGAACAAAGATGCCGTTCAGGTCAACATCAGCGATTCCCCAACAGACGGTTTGACGATTGCGAACAACGTGATCGGAAACGAACCGGGGGCAGATGTTTATTTTCGATCCAGCGGTGATACGTTCGTACAGCCGTTTGAGCTGCGAAACAACGGTATCGATGGCGAGCTGCTGCAAGAGTTTACCCTGGACCTGCGTCCACTGGGCCTGGTCTTTGATACAAGTCTGGATGGCCAGCCATTCACTGTGGTGAATGGATCGGCTGTCACTCAGGCTGAAACGACAGCGACGCTCAGCAGTAACAACCAGGTTCTGACTGTCGATGTGACGGGCTTTACTCCCGGTGAAACACTGTTGTTTGTAATTGACGTCGACCGAGCTCCTGCGGTACTTGGCGATCCACCAATTTCGGCACCAATTTTCGGTAATGACTTAATTGGTGCTTTGGTTCAGTTCAACTTCAGTGCCGGTAACACAGGAAATGCGCCGAAGCAGGTTGCCGGTACCATGGTTGGTGATGCTGGCATCTTCAATGCGTCTGTATTTGCCAGAGGAGCTGGTGCAGCGGCAAACGTGCATGGTGTGAGTTTGAATCTTGATAATTCGACTTTAACAAACACCGAAATTTTCAATAACACAATTACCGGTGTTGCTGGTCACGGAATTGTGTTTGATGCGAGCAACCAGAGCGACATCACTGGTTTGATCACTGAAAACGTGATCACTTCCGGCGGACAGGACGGGATTCACTTTGACCTGTCTGACAGTAACTTCGAAGGTGCAATCAACGACAATACAATCGGTGGCAATAGTGGCCACGGGGTGTTGTTTCAGCCAGTGGTTTCTCGCAGCGGTGTCGTTGAGGAAGCATTTGACGGAAATCCAGTTGTCATCACATCCACAAATCATCAGCTTCAAACTGGTGATGTGATTGTCATTCAAGGGATGACCAATGCGAATCCATCCATTAACCATCCGGGCAACGGTATTCATACCGTTACTCGGCTAAGCAACAATACGTTCTCATTGGATGGTGTCAACGGCCTGGCAACTGGCATTAATTACAACGCTGGTGGAGCCTGGTATGTTCCAGATTTTCAGGGCGGAGTTATCGCCGGGGTTCCACAGGGACCGGCTCAGGGTTTGGTGACAATCGATCTTAAAGCTACGGAACCAGAAGGGCGAATCACCACGATCGTCAACCCTCTTGGTGGTGGCGACGTTCAACTGACTTCCGTGGCGCATGGCCTGTCGTCCGGTGATCGTGTGCGAATTACGGGAGCGACCGGGACACTGCTTGACGGCGATTTCAAAGTTACCGTGATTGACAGTAACACGTTTTCTTTGGATGGAGCAAACGCGGTCGGAACTTACAACGTGAGCGAGGGGTTGGCTCAGTGGACGAAGAACATTATTACGGGGGCGACAAACCCGCTTAACGGCGAGATCGTCATCACATCTTTGGCGCACGGTTTAAATTCCGGCGACGAGATTCGTATTGCTCGAGTTGGTGGAAACGCTGCGGCCAACGGCACGTTCCGCGTGACTCGCCTGACCGCAGACACATTCGCACTTCAGGGGTCCAGGGGCAGCGGAATTTACAATCCTGGCACGGGTTACTGGACGGCTATTGAGGAAGCAACCTTTACTGGTGACAAGTTGCCTCAACAGATTTCCGGCAACGCTATCACGGGCAACGGAAAAGCTGGTATCTATGTCAATCTGGATACAGGAACCACATTCCGCGGTGACATTCTAAGTAACACCATTGTCAGCAATATTGCCAAGGGGGTTCATATTGAATCTCACAGCTATGGTGTTGGCGAAACATTGCCGCTTAGCACTACGGATCCACTCGCGATTCCTGGGCCTCAGGATGTTAGTTTCAACGTCAACATCGGTTCAGATGTGGTGAACACGTCTGCTGTAACCGGCATTCCGCTTGATGGAAATTTGATTGATAACAACGGCGAAGCTGGAATCGTTATCGAGGTGCTGGACCTCGCCACAGGTTCGTTCGAAATTCAGGGCAACCGTATTACTCGCAACCTGGATGACAACGACACCACAACTGGCTGGGCTGGAGACGGTATTTACGTTTCCCTAAACAGCGATCGGTTTGCCGTCGATGCGAACTCATTGCTGGTTGAATCACTGATTGAGAACAACACGATTGGTGTTGATAATGAAGGCAACGAAGGAAACGGTTTATCCTTCAATCTGACTCAACGTACAAAGATTCAGGATCTTGAAGTCGTTAAGAACTTCTTTGTTAACAATGCAGAGGACGGGTTCCACTTTGTTCGAACGGAAAACGGTTCGCTGAATGCAGTTGTCTTTGAAGATAATGCCGTCACAAATAACGGCGGCGACGGTTTCGACTTGTACGCAGAAAACTCAGTGGACGACCGGCTGGACTTCAATATTCGCCGGAACGACATCAACTACAATGCAGAATATGGTGTGCGTATTGACGTGCAGGCTGCCGCTCGAATCGAAGTGAATTTCGACACAAACGACGTGCTGGGTAATGGTCACACGCCTCGCAACAACGGCTTCCATCCTAACGATGCGGCTGGCAACTTCACGGGTCACGAAGGTGGAGCCAACTTTGCCGGCAACGCGGGAGCGGCTGGGGGAATTGGTGTCTTTGGCTTTGAAGAAGTTGAAATTGTCTTCAATGCAACGGACTCCCGAATCTCGGGTAACATCGGTGACGGGTTCAGCGTTGATGCGTTTGACGAACGAGACACCTTGCGAATGGCGGCTTCGTTTACTGACGTGGAATTCGTGCAGAATACGCTGACCGGTCTTAGAAGCCATGGAGCCGCATTTGCTTCAATTGTGCTCACAAGCAGCCTGTTTAATGGTAACCACGAAGATGGTCTGCGAATTGTGTCCATCGACGACAAGGACTCATTCTTTCAGACTCGAGTTGGCGGTTCAGATATTGATGTGATGGCGATTGGCAATCAGTTTGTCGGTAACTGGCACAATGGAGCGATTTTGGGGCAGGGCGTTTCAGCCGTCTTTGGTAACGGAACGACAACGTCTGAGTTTGCCAACATCTTCGATCGCAACGGGTTCACTGATCCGGCCGTGACAGGCGTCGCCAGGGTCAACACAGGTGGAGACGGTCTGAAGATCACGCAGAATGTTGGTACTTATCTGCACAACCTGGGACGTCGTCGAACGATCGAAGCAGATTCGAACTTCTTCCGCAACAACGGCGGAGACGGTATCGATATTGGGCATGACGTCTTCCTTGAAGGCGGTAACGTTGAGCACGGTTATGAAGTTGCCAGTGACGTTGACGTCAGCATCACCAATGCAATTATCAGTGGTAACCGAGGCGACGGCATCGAATATCTGGCCGACAGCATTCTTCGCATTCCATCCATTCAGGGCGGTGGTCAGTTCATAACCAACCCGACAGACATCAGCTCACTGCATGTTGCCGAATCACGAATTGAGAGCAACGGCGGTCGTGGCATTGATATTTTAAATCGTGTCAGCGAAGACTCACGAATTACGCTCAACAACAACGAGATTCTGACCAACACGCTTTCCGGCGTCTACGTCATGAACACGATATCACACTTCCAGACACAGTTCGGGCCGAATGATGTGCTGTTTGCCTCAATCACGGAAAGCGGTTTGCGGACTCCCAATATTGAACTGCGAGTTCAGGAAAACAACATCCTGGATAACGGCAACCAGACCAGCACGTCCACAGTGCCGATCCCGGATTCGAATGATGCTCGTGATTCGACCGGAGTTCGAAATGCGGACTGGACGCACAATTATCGTCAGGTCACCGGCACATTAGGTGGCCTGGTGATCCGAGTTGGAACCGCAGGTTCTGTCGGTACGCTTGATTTTGCCATTCCGGAATTGGAATTGGGCGAATCAGGTATTGATGCGGAAGTCTGGAAGAACACGTTCAACGGTAACTTCGGTGCGAGCGTGTTCCTGGACTCGTTTGTGAGCGTGATTCCTCCTCAGACGCAAGGACTCTTCGATGATGATACGAGTGGGCATCCGGCGTTTATTAGATGGGACCAGGGCTATCGAGATCCTTTAGCCAGACTCGACCTTGTGTTTCGAGAAAATACAGGGAACTCGCTGGACGTGACCAACGGGTTTGCGTTCATTGATAACGATGAAGATTATTTCAAGTCTCGACACATCAATCGCACAAATAGCCCTCCCAACAACCATGCGCATGGTGCTCCGACGTTGACACCAGGTGGGTTTTTCACCAACACTACCCGAGCCAGAAATGCGACTCGAACGCTGGGCTTCTTTGACACAGTTGGTGGCGTACCCAGCATCGCTTACCAAGGGTCAGGGTTTGACTTCAGCTTTGAAGGTCACGGCACGCCGACTTGGCGAGTTGAGTCTGACTATGACTTCAATAATTTCGGACAGACCAGCACAGTGCAGGGGTTTTCAACGTTCGAAGACACAGTTGACCTACTTAACACTTCAAGTGGTGGAAATGGCGGCGTTGATCAGCGTTATTCATTCCAGTGGGACACCGGACGCAATACGTCCAACTTTACCGGTTTGACTCCTTACTCTCTGGTTCGCGGTGACATCTTCAACGTTGGTGTCAATCAGGATCCGATTCAGGCGGATGGACTTGAAGAAAACGACAGCTTCCTTGGGGCAACCGATCTTGGCGTTGTTCAGGGCGCGGGCTTCAGTGTTAACGCATTGACCACAAGTTCGTCTCAACCCGGAATTTTGACGATCGAACGCAAGGGCGATCGTGACTATTATAAGTTCACGACATCGCAGTCGTTTGCTTCAGGTGCTGCTCAACTGCTGAATATCAACCTGGGCGTACTTGATACAGGTGGCGATTCGGTTCGATTCATGATCTATGAAGTCGTTCCTCAGTCCGATACGGAAGAAGTTCCACTTGTCGCATTGAACGGAATTCCTCAGTACACGACCGTCAGCCCTGGTGCCAGTTCGTTCATTCAGGTTGCTGCCAAGCAGGCAACGACCTATATCATCGAGGTATTGAGCACGGAAAGTTCCAACCTGACGGCCAGCACAGGTGTGACGGTTGGCGGCAAGTCGTTCGTCTATGGAACAACCAGAAGTTACTCTTTGTCGATTGATGCTCCTGCCGGAACGAACCCGGTTCTTGCCAGCAGCGTGATAGAACCACCGCCGATTATTGTGACGGCCACAAGTCCCGGTCAGACTGCGGCCGCGTCCATTCTGGATCAGGATCCGTTTGTCGAAAGCATTTCGGACGTTGTGCCCAGCACAATCAGCACGTCTCTAAACACTCTCACGGTTACGTTCAGTGAAGATGTGACTCAGGTTGATCGCACAGACTTCAAACTAACCCGCAATGGTACCGTTTTGGATCTGAGTGGGATCATCATCAGCCCAGTCGACTTCCAGACATTCGAAATCACCAATCTTGCTCCGCTGACTGGTGAAGCGGGCAACTATGTGTTTTCGATCAACTATGCCACATCCAATATTGTGGATAGTGACTTCGCTACGTTGAAGCCGGGTGGCGATGACTCGCAGGCGTGGACTGTCAACAACACAGTCACGTCGACATTGGATACAGTTGACAATCTACCGGGCGACATGCTTGCGGCTGATGCTGCAGGTAATCGCACGTTGAGAGCTGCTGTGATGGAAGCCAACGCGAACTTTGGTCCTGATGTGATTCAGCTGCAGGCCGGTTTGTACACATTCTCCCTGGCAGGGCGGTTTGAAGACGATGCAAAAACGGGTGACCTTGACATTCGCGAGAAGCTGACAATTCGAGGTATGGGTGCGACGGCACTGGATACCGTGATTGATGCCAGCCAGTTAGACCGCGTGTTCCATGTTTATCCGGGCGTTGAGCTGATTCTGGAGAACCTGACTGTTCGAGGCGGTGAAGCCTTCGATGGAGCAGGAATTCTTATTGAAGGAACGTCAACTTCGGGTGGAGTATCTGCGTCTGCGGTTGGTTCCGTCACCCTGACTAACGTAAACATCATCAACAACGAAGCCTACAATCAGGGCGGTGGTATCTATAACGTCGGAAACGTCGTTTCCACTCGCTCTTCGATTTCGATGAATACCGCCGGATCTCGCGGAGGCGGCGTTTTCAATCATGGCAGCGTTTCGTTGGTGAATTCAACGGTTTCTTCCAACTTCGCCGTGTCTCGCGGTGGCGGTATTTACAACGAATTGTTGTCGACTGCAGTCAACACCACCATCTCTCCTGCACAGGGGGCTGGTTCGGTCTATGCATTGAATTCAACAATTGCGTTCAACTCAGCCAATGCAGAAGGTGGCGGTTTGTATCAGGAAACCAGCGGCTCGTTCCGCATCGGTAACACGATTGTCGATCGCAATACAGCGCCCGTGTTTCCTGACCTTGCTCGCGGCATCACTTCGCTGGGCTACAACTTCATTGGCAAACTGACGGTCGCGCCTGCGACCGCGTTTCTGGCATCCACCGACGTGGCTGCCGATTTCACAGATGGCGTTACAGATGCTGGCTTAAATGCAATTGCGATTGGTACAAACGGTACGTGGGCTCACTCGCTTGCGGCAGACAGTTTTGCCATCGACGCCGGAAGCACTTCGCTATACGCGTCTGAACGTGGTATCACGACAGCGGCTGTATTGACATCGACCGACCAGGTGGGATCACCTCGACTTGTCGAAGGTAACCAGGATGGCGTGTTCAGTATTGATATCGGAGCGACAGAGTTCTTCGTGAGTCAGCCAGTGGCCATTATTCTGGCCACGCCGAATCCAGCTGGTGTCGGTGAATTCGTTAACTTTGATGCTTCCAACTCCACGCACACTCTGGAACCCGGAACAGGTCGTATCGTTACTTACGAATGGGACTTCGACTACGACGGAATCACGTTTAATGTGGAGCAAACCGGAATCACAACCACTCACGCATATCCAACACTGGGTTCGCGTACAGTTGGATTGCGAGTGACAGACAATACGGGTGCGACAGATATTCAGACGATTGTGATTTCCGTCAACGTTCCATCGCCACCAACAATCATTGCTCCATTTTCCGGAGGCACAAGTGATCTGACACCGACAATCAAGTGGGTTGCCGGAACCGGAACGTTCTCTTTGGAAGTCAGGAATTCCAGCGGGGTGGTTGTTGATTCAGCCAGCGGGCTGACAACCACAAGTTACACAACCGTCAGTCTGGCACCGGGGATCTATACGGTTACTGTCACCGCATCCAACGCCAGTGGGACAGCAACCAGCGATGTCTATCAGTTCGAAGTCATTCGCATCAGCCTGACGAATCCGCTGAACTTTGATGTCGAATTCGACACGACACCAGCGTTCACGTTTTCAGCAATTCCTGACGCAGCTCGTTATGAAATCTATGTCTCCCAGCTGGATTCAACGGACCGCAGAAAAACTGTTGGCATCGTCATTAACGACAAGTTTATTGATGCTGGTCAGGCGTTGATTCCAGGCACTGGCCTTGCTGATTACGAGTCATCAACGAAGCTGGGCGAAGGCTATTACCGTGTCTGGGTTCGGGCGTTCGATGCCAGTGGCAACGCAGGAGACTGGAGCATTGGCAATCAGTTTACAGTTGTGAAACCGGCCATCACAGGACCTGCGTTCGGTACTCGCGTAACCATCGACAGTACTCCAACGATTACCTGGACCGACGTTGGGGCTCCGACCTATGAATTGTGGTTGTCTCAAGTCAGCGGTACAGATGTCAACGGCGTCGCAATCACGGGCACGCGATTGGTGACCAACGTTTTTGTTAACTCGACTGAGTACACTTTGCCTACAGCAATCGGCAATGGGTTGTTTCGAGTGTGGGTGCGTGCTGTTGCCAACGATGGTGAAGCCGGACTTTGGAGTGCGGCGTACGACTTTACAAAAGACCTACGCAGTGGACCAACTTTGATCTCGCCAATCGGCGGAGCCAACACAACAGACCGGACTCCGATCTTCAATTGGCAGGCGTTTGATGGAGCTGATCACTATGAAATTTGGGTAAACAACAGCACTCTGCAGATTCCACGGTTTATCTACAGCGATAACGTCGCTCATGTTGTTGGTGCGGCATCGATCTACTACACCGACCCTACGATTGTTTTGAAAAACGCAACGTATCGCTGGTGGGTGCGAGCCTTCAATGAAGATGGTCAGGCTGGGGCCTGGAGCAGCAGTGAGACCTTCTTTGTGCCAATTCCAGTGATGACATCGCCAATCGCCACCGGAAATGGAGTGAACGTCACCAATACGCCAGTCTTCACCTGGACGGGCGTGCCAGAATATGTTCGCTATGAACTGTGGGTGAATAATGCAACCACTGGCGTCTCCAAAGTTATCTATGAGCCAAACCTGACAGCAACCACGTACACGCCAACTTTGCCACTGCAAAACGGCAACTTCCGAGCATGGGTGCGGGGATTTGACGCATCTGGCAACGCTTCTCAGTGGAGTCAGGTGACGGACTTCTCAGTCAATGCTACGGTTGGCAATGCTCCACTGGCAATTGATACGATTGCGGGTACTGATAATTCACCGACCTTTATCTGGTCGCCGATTTCGTCAGCAGTAACCTACGAAATCCTGGTGAAGAATTTGCGGGTTACAGGTCAGCCAGTTGTCTTGAACGAGACCGTTTCAGGGGTGCTTGATCCATTCACGGGTAATCTGGAGTACTCAACGACAACCAATCTGCCATCGGGCGCGTTCCGTTGGTGGATTCGTGGTCTTAGTACAGATGGGACGCCTGGCCCATGGAGCCAGCCGCTGGACTTCTTTGTCGTGTCAAACGACATTGAGTCTGATTCACTAAACGTTGAAGCGATCACCATGCTGACATCGCTGCAACCAGCAGTAGAATGGTCAGACGATCTGTACAGCATCACCGTTCATCCAGCTGCTGTTGTGGCCGCGATGAAGACGGTGGAGCAGGCTGAGGTCAAAACTGTGGTGGCTGAGGTTGAGAACGATTCAGAATCCGTAGATGTCGATTCCGTAATGGAAGAACTTGCCACTGCTGATTGGTGGTCGGCGGATGAATCTGCGGAAGCTGTTTCTGCACTGGAATTCGTTGCCAAAAACCTGGTCACAGCGGAGACCGCACTTCCCGCCTCGAATTCTGATGAAGTCGACGCTGCTGAAGAAATTCACAGTGCCGCCATGATTGGGCTGGCGTTGGCGGCATTTACCGGTGCGAACAGCGTGGCTCGCAAAGAAGACGAAGAATAGTCTTCAGCAATTTGGTTGCTGAAGATTCCAGACAACACAAACCCTGCATCCGAAGATCTTGTCGGAGCAGGGTTTGTTCGTTTTTTGACGTAAATTCGCGAGTGGTCGTGGATCGACTTTCTGGAATTCACATTCTACGTCACTTCGATCACCATCAATTTGTTCGCTGTTCGGTAAGATTGCCGCATGCTTCAAATTGGCCCTTATAAACTTCACTTACCGGTCGTGCAGGCCGCCTTGAGCGGCTACAGCGACTGGCCCATGCGCGCCATTGCAAGGCGTTTGGGGGCACCGTATACCATCTGTGAAGTGATGGTCGATTCGTTTGTCAATTCACTGAAAGAACGCGAACGCACTCGACACTTTCTGCTGGTCACAGAAGACGATCATCCGGCTGGTGCTCAGTTAATGGGAGCCGTCCCGGATGAGTTTCCCGCAGCAGCCTGCCGACTTGTTGATGCCGGATTCGACGTCATCGACATCAATTTCGGTTGCCCCGTCAAGAAGGTCCTGGGCCGTTGTCGAGGCGGCTTTCATCTGGGGCAGCCAGACGTGGCGTTGAAGATTGTTAAATGCGTGCGTGATGCAGTTCCAGCGGAAGTTCCGGTGACCTTGAAAATGCGGCGAGGCGTCGATGATACTCAGCAAAGCCGCGATCAGTTTTTTGAAATCCTGTCGGGAGCATTCGACGCTGGAGTCGCGGCGGTGACAGTTCACGGCCGAACAGTTATGCAACGCTATGATGGCCCGAGCGACTGGGGATTTCTAAAACAGATTTGCGCTGAGTTTCCTGGGCGCACAATCCTGGGAAGCGGCGATCTGTTTTGTGCGGAAGACTGTGTCCGCATGCTTCGCGAAACAGGAGTCAGTGGCGTCACGGCAGCTCGAGGGGCTATTGGGAACCCGTGGATATTCTCTCAGGCTCAGGCATTGCTGGCAGGTGAATCACTTCCTGCTGCCCCGACGGTGTGGCAGCAAAAGGAAGTCATTCAGGCGCATTTTAACTTCGGGCTGCAAGTGTATTCCGAAAAACGTGCCGTCAAACAACTGCGGAAGTTCGGTATGAGATACGCCGACTGGCATCCTGCTTCAGAGCACGTACGGGCTGCGTTTATCAAGGTGACCAGGCTTGCTGAGTGGAACCAGGTCTTTTCTGATTGGTATGCAGACGACCTTCCCGGAGTTTATCCCAGAAATCCTGGATTACCAAAAGCGCCAGCTGCGACAGCTTTCTTGCCCTAAATTGCCATAAGTGGGCGACAAATCAGGAAGAATACGACGTTCGTGCGTTCATTTTCCTGCCGAATTCGTATGAGAAATTTGTTGGCAGTAAAACATACTGGACAAAACGTACGCAGTTCTGAGAACATCCGCGTTCGCGTGCAACACCCTTGGAATTTTTCCGCGAGCTATCAAGATGACGGAGCCGCAAGGCAAATCAGACCTGGTTGATGCCACGGGCAATCCTGTGAGGAAGTTGAATCTCGCGGATTCGACTCCACTGGTTCTGCCACTGGATTCACCACCTGGCGTGCCCGCGTTTCGTCCGGCGTTTGGGTTACGCAATCCGCATGCGCAAACACTGGTTGGGTCTTTGCGGCCTAAGCGGCCACGTATTGCCGGCACGGTGCAAAGAAAGCTGCGTTTCGCTGATGGCGATTTTGCAGTATTGCACGATGATCAGCCGCTCGGCTGGACGCGTGGTGATCATGTTGCGTTACTGATGCACGGTTTATCTGGTTGCCATAACAGCGGCTATATGGTTCGCACTGCTGCCAAGTTGCTGCAGCGAAATGTCCGCGTGTTTCGGATGGATCACCGTGGTTGCGGTGCAGGGCGGATGTTGGCAAAGAATCCCTATCACGCAGGTCGAATTCGCGATCTGGAAGCTGCCATTCGTATGCTGGAAAGACTTTGTCCTGGTTCACCTGTTTCAGTGGCGGGTTTTTCCTTAAGCGCAAATTTATTGTTGCGGTTTCTTGGTGATGATCCGGAATCGTTGCCACTTAGCCTGTTTCGGGCCGTTGCCGTTTGTCCTCCCATAGATCTGCAGCACTGCGTTGAATATCTGCAGCGGACAAACATCGGCCAACGTTACGACTGGTACTTTGCACGGCAGTTGGTAAGTCAGCTTGCTGGAACTCCACAATGGCGTGACGACCTGCCACTGGCACATGCGAAAAGGCTACCTCGTCGTCTAATCGATTTCGATGAGCTATATACCGCGCCTGCGTCTGGGTTTGATTCGGCTGATCATTATTACTCAGAGGCGTCGGCCAAATCTCATATCTCAAAAATTCGTGTCCACACGGCAATTCTTGTGGCGGAGGACGACCCGATGGTGTCCAGTGAGCCGTGGGAGAGCGTACAACTGCCTCCCAACATTACCATGTGCATGACGGAAGCCGGTGGTCACCTGGGATTTATCGGACGCAAAAATACTGACCCCGACAATCGCTGGATGGATTGGCGTGTCGTCGAATGGTTGCTGAATTAAGCTCGGTCAACAACGACAGAGCGCTGTGGAAGAACCACGCCTGCTATGCCGCATATCGCCATCGTCTTTGAGTTCTCAACCTTAAACGGTGGAGAACGCAGCATGTTGGCCATAATGAACGCACTTAAGACGAACGCGGCGTATAAATTTTCCGCGATCGCGTCTGCTGAAGGCGATCTGGCCGCTGAATTGTTTCGCCTTGGCATCCCGATATTTCCCATCGCTTTTCGCGACGAGCATGGGCAGAAGTTTCCGGCGACCGTGCTGCACGAAAACCTGTTGAAACAGATTCGAGCTGCTGGCCCTGATCTGGTTCATGGTAACAGTTTGTCGATGGCCAGGCTTATTGGCCAACTATCGGCGGAAGATGTGCAGGTGCCACGCACCGGTCATTTGCGAGACATCATCAAGCTGAATCGAACCGTGATTCGAGATTTGAATGCAAACGATCGTTTGGTTGCCGTTTCTGAAGCGACGCGACAGTTTCATGTTGATCAAGGCCTGAACCCGGAACGAAGTGTCAGCATTTACAACGGCGTCGATCTGCAGGCGTTTCGGCAACGCGATTTGAACAGTCGCGCTCACAATGTTATCGCTGACGCGCCACGTCACGAGAAGTTGTTGTTGTGTGTGGGACAGATTTGCCTACGCAAAGGGCAGTTGGTACTGGCTCAGGCTGTTTGTCAGTTGTTGAAACAGCGAGACGACATTCATTTGGTGATTGCCGGTGAGCGGCATTCTGCCAAGCCGGAAAGCATTCGTTATGAGGCAGCGATTCGGCAGGTATTCGACGAGATAGGGCGTCCGTCCCGTCTGCATATGCTCGGGTATCGCAGCGACATCAACAAACTGATGAATGCAGCCGACATGCTGGTGCACGCCAGCCATCAGGAGCCATTCGGTCGCACCTTGCTGGAAGCAGCAGCCAGCGGTCTGCCCATCGTCGCCACAAACGTGGGTGGAACTCAGGAAATGCTGCGAGGCGGCAAGGACGCCATTTTGGTTGAGCCGGATCAACCTGATCAGCTGGCTGATGCGATCACTCAGTTACTGGATGTTCCGGGTCTGGCGGCAGCTTTTGCGGACTCAGCACGCCAGCGAGTTGAACAGAATTTTGCGATCCAACAAGCGGCAGAAAACCTTGCTGAATTCTGGACAGGCGCCACGTCCCGATCGCAGTAAAGTCGTACTCGGGATGATCGCCGCGTTCAAAGTCTTCCTCAAAATGAATCGGGCTGTGCACGCATCTTTTTCGTAGCGACAACGGAGCGGCTCGGCGCTTCAAACGTCCCACCGTTTCCCACATACCACGCCTCTGGCGTCAAGGGCTTCGCCCAACGCCGTGCCACATCACCGGCGTCCGATCCGTCATTCCCGCGCAGGCGGGAATCCAGCCACGGCAATGCCTTTGGGTTCCCGCCTGCGCGGGAATGACATGGGTGTCAATGTGGGTGGATGGCCCGCGATTTGATGCAGTAGACGTATTCCTGGCGGTTTGGGCCATTGCCTGTTGCTACGCGTGCAAAGATCTGTTCGTTGCAGATTGCCAGTGAGGCGAATGATTCTGTACCCAATTGATTTTGAGCAACCTGTTTATAGCTGTCTGGGTTTGCTTCAAAGACCCACGTTGTACCAGCTTCGTTGGTGGCATAAATTAAATTTCCAACCAGCACCGGTGATGCACTGATTGAGCCACTAAGACGGTGTCGCCATTTCATTTTTCCTGTGGTGATGTCGCGGCACATCGCGATGCCGTCGTCGTTGACGCAATACAGATGATCGCCCGCAACCAGCATAGACTGTTCATAGCACTTGACGGTGTCTTCCCAAATCTTTGTTCCCGTTGTTGCGTCAACACAGACCGTTTGGCGATCGGGGTATCCACCGCTGGCGAACACAAGATTTCCGTGCCATACCACGGAGCCGCAGGTTGCTTCAGCGGTTCCTGGGCAGCTCCAGAGTTCATCGCCCGTTTGTGGGTCGTAGGCCGCAACTCGGTTATCGCCACTGATCAACAGCTGAGTTTCACCTTCAATGTCTGCCGCAATAACCGGGGAATAGGTGTCGACGTTGTTGCGGGCCTTTCGCCATGCGATATCGCCAGTACCTCGATGCAAGGCGGCGATAAATCCACCTCCACGATTGTCTGCTGCAAAAACAACCAGATCGCCAACAATACAGGGTGATGGGGCAAACCCAAATTTCGATCCGAAGTACCCCAGGTCCTGACGCCACAGGATTTCGCCATCAAGGCTTAAGCACGTCGCGTGAATGTGTTCGCTGTTCAGGAAACCGATAAACAGGCAATGGCCGTCGCAGGCGACTGATGCATTGGCATGCGTGCTTTTGGGGTGCATTTCGCTGCGAGCTGCGAAGCCTGCGGAGTGCACTTCGGTTGACCAAAGTTGCTTTCCGGTGGCACGATCCAGGCAGATGACAAGCTGCTTTTCGGCGGCTTCATCTGCTGTACTCAGGTAAATTCGGTCGCCAACAATTGAAGGCGTTCCGTGTCCACGTCCAGCGATTGGTGTCTTCCACAGAACGTTTTCTGAATCGCTCCACGACGTTGCCGCATGCTCGCAGATCGCCGTGTTGTTCCGATGAATTCCACGCCACCAGGGCCAGTCGTTGTCGGCAATGGCAATTGGCGAAGCTTCAGGCAGGTCGGTTCTGGCGTTGATTTCCTCAACGGGTTTAGCAGGTGGGCGACCACAGCCGGCGATAGTCGTCCAGAGACCCAGAAGGCTGATCAAACAGGAGCGAAGACGACCATCCATAGCGAAATTCTGTTCTGATTATTCAAGGCCGTTTAGGAAGCTGCGAAGATCGGATTCCATGTCCTCATCATCGGGCGCAACGTTTTTGTTGGGAACGATCGCATCCGGCTTTGTTGTTTCATCTTCGTCGAAGTTGAAATTCAACAGGTCGTTGCTGAGTGCTGACACTGTGTCGGAGCCGTTGCTATCAATGACAGGCAGTGCGCCATCGGAATGGCCGGACAGAGTTGCTTCTTCATCGACTGCTCCAAACAGATTCGACGCACTGCAATCGGGGGTAGTATAGTCGGCCGTTGGCTCATCGCCTGACGATGATGGTCCACCATGTTCGATGGCGAAGTTCATAGACGAGCCATCAGCTGGGGAAGCTGCTGATCCCAATCCCTTAGTGTTGTCCGAGTTGCCGGCTATGAGTTCCGCTTCGATCCGGTCGTCGCTGATGTTGACCTGCAGCATTTCGCCAGCGGACACTTCTGATTCAACTCGAGCGATGAATTTTACGGGACCTACGGAAAGCACTGCTCCATTTTCCAGCTCGTATCGCTTGCTGGATGTAAGTCGTATTCCGTTAAGGAACGTGCCGTTGCTGCTTTCCAGATCTGAAACGAAGGCTCCATCAGATCCGATTCTTAAAAAGCAGTGGCGACGGCTGACCTGAGGTGCAGAAAGTCGGAGGTTGCAGTCGGCACCTCGCCCGATCACGATGTCGTGACGGACAGTGACTTTCTTGATGTTGGACGGTTGGTCCTGCAGTTCCAATACGACTTTCATTGATGAAATCTCCGAGGTGCCTGCAGTGCTAATGGGCCTAACCAACTGATAATTCATGGTCGTCAGCCATGGAAAGTCTTCACGAATGCAATTTTGTGCACGACTTTCTGCCTTACAAGGTGCCAAAACCTGATTTAAGCTGCAACCTGTATGTTTCGAAATCCAGTGTTTTACAGCGATTCTGTTCAATTTCAGGCAGGACTACCCCTATTCCTGAATCTGTCCGTCTTTGGTGACCACTGCTCCGCTGCCCGTTATTCTTACTATCGTCAGGAACTTTGCTGCGACTTCTGGCGGAATCTGCTGGAACCGCTGAAACACATGGTTCCGTTGTGGGGCGAACGTTAGAATTCGGGGCTGATCGTGTATTTGAGGCCGTTTCGCGAAGAAGTGCCGTGACTGTCGATTGGGAAGCATTTACAGACAACACTGTCGAATCAGCCGAAGTTCGGCTGTTGGGGATGGTCGATACTGCGTCTGTGCTCGCTCTGCAGAAGTTGATGGTTCACGAAGTACGCCAGCAAAATCGAGTTTGTGCGGCGGTTCTGATTTGCGAACACCCGCTGTCGATTACGATCGGCGAAAACGCCAGCCTGCTGGATCTGCCAGCTGACCAGCGAGAGCTGGAATCGCGTTGCCTGAAAACCTATCGCGTTAGTCGCAGCGGTGGAACGTTTTTCCATCAGCCCGGCCAGTTGTCCATCTATGTTGTTGTTTCGCTGGATGAATGTGGATTCGACGAAAACGAACTGCGGCGGCGTCTTCAGGACGCGATCATCGAAACCTGCAAGGATTCTCAGGTTGTCGCTCATCGACGGGACGACGACCCCAATGGAGTTTGGGGGCGACACGGATTAATTTGTGAGATCGGTATCGGCGTTGATAAAGGTGTCACAAGCTTCGGGGCTTTCCTGAATGTCGGCGGCCGAATTGACGAAGCAAAACAGTTCGGACGTGGGCTTAAGGGAGATCGTCTTTCTTCACTCAACGCCGAACGGGTGCGACCGTCCATTATGCCTCAGGTACGTTCAACGTTAATTCAGGCTTTGTGCGAACAAATTGGATACCCTGAATATCATGTTCACACAGGTCACCCTTTTTTGGCCAGAAGTCGACACAAGGTTAAAATTCAAGACGACGATTAGTGCCATTTCAATGCACTGTTCTTTGAAATCTATACACAACTTTAATTCCTCTGGGACGTGATCCCAGCGTCTTCAATCGAACTCATGACAAACCTACCAATCATCGAACTTTCGACCGATCCACCCAAGCGACGTCTACCCAAGTGGTTGAAACGTCCATTGCCACAAGCGGGTATGGCTTACACAGACGACGTTATTTCCGACCTCAAACTGGAAACCGTTTGCGAAAGTGCCAAATGCCCCAACCGGTCTGAATGCTGGAGCCAGCAGACAGCAACCTTCATGATCGGCGGAAACGTCTGCACGCGTCCCTGCGGCTTCTGTTCAGTACCGAAGGGCAAGACCACTCCTCTGGAATTGGATGAGCCTCAACGCGTGGCCGAAGCCGCCGAACGTCTGGGCCTGAAGTATGTCGTGCTGACTTCCGTCACTCGCGACGACCTGCCCGATGGCGGTGCCGAACACTGGTACGAAACCGTGCTTGCTGTTCGCAATCGAACGGGTGCCGAAGTCGAAGTGCTGACGCCCGACTTCATGGGCAACAAAGCGGCTATCAGTCGAGTCATCCAATCGCGACCGGACGTGTTCAACCACAACACAGAAACCGTTCCGCGGTTGTATCATCGAGTTCGCCGAAACGCAGAATATCAGCGAACGCTGGATCTGCTGAAGCAGGTGAAGGACGAAGCTCCGGATATGCCCACGAAAAGCGGTCTGATGTTGGGACTGGGGGAAACGCGCGATGAGTTGATGGATGTGTGTGCCGACCTGCGAGCCGTCGGTTGCGACATTATTACTCTTGGCCAATACCTGCAGCCAACTCCAGACCATCTTCCCGTCGATCGTTTTGTTCCACCGGAAGAGTTCGACGAAATTGGCGAACTGTGCCGCAAACTGGGCTTCCGCATGGTCGCCAGCGGCCCATTCGTCCGCAGCAGCTATCACGCCGGCGAAATGACACAACACATGGATTCCGGCACCCAACCCGCCATGATGAATTCCTAGCAAGGGCTTAGCCCTTGCCTCGGTGGCGGGGAACGCGGGAGCAGGTGGGAAGTTACATCGCCGAGTCGCTCCGTTGTCGCTACGATGAAGGCGGTGTTTGTGAATGTAATCACATCAACTGCCGTAGGGTGGGCATTGCCCACCAACTGCTTTCTGGTCGAACCAAACAGGCAAAGGCAAACTTCGACGCTCTGAAGGCCTGCATGTAAAAACAAAGTGATGACAAGTCACGGGACACCATACGTTCATTACTTAGGGCCGACGGAATTTGCCATATGCCGCAACTCCGCCTCAATCAGCATCTCAACCGGGTAATCCCCGCGCACCAGAGCCATCCTTCAGGAACAACACAGTGAAAATACTTGCTGTCGACACATCCGGATACGAAGGCTCAATCGCCATTTCCGAAGACCGTCAACTGATTGAAGAACGCTTTCTTCACGCAGAAGGCCGTCGGCACGCTCAAACGCTGGTGTCTGAAGTTGATGGGCTGCTGAAGTCGTTAAAGCTCGCCGCCACAGACATCGACTGCGTTGCGGTCAGCATCGGACCGGGAAGTTTCACTGGTTTGCGAGTCGGCGTGGTGTTTGCCAAAACATACGCCTGGGCCAACAAGACTCGCCTGGTAGCCGTTGACACGTTACGGGCTGTCGCCATGCAGGTCAGCAGCGATGTTAAAACCGTGAGCGTCATCAGTGACGCTCAACGGCGGGAAGGCTTCGTGAACGACTACGTCTGGGACGACGCAAGCCAATCACGAGTGGCCACTGGTATTGTTCGGATCGAACCAATTGAATCCATCGTTGACGGTGACACTTCCGCAAACCGCTATTGGACGGGCCCCGGCTTAACCAGGTTCGCGTCCGAATTTCCCGACACGTCAAAGTTTGCACCGGAATCCGCCTGGAACCCAAAAGCATCCAGCATCGCCGACGTCGGCAGTCTGATGAACGCAAATAACACCATTGCCAACATGTACACCCTGGAACCACTCTACATCCGCCGCAGCTATGCGGAAGAGAAGGTGACTTAGGTCAAGAGTACCGTAAGAATCCGTCCGTACATTTGCGAGACTTGCTCTCGGAGCCCATTGGATTCCCCGGAAATGCATTTCAGGACAACTGCCACATCTCTGACTCTCCGGTTCTGCCGCAGGATTTGGGGTGGACGCAGAATCCAGTCTGTCGTAGCTTTTGTCTGGTAGGGAAGGAGAGACAAATGTTTGCCGAAAAGTGTTGGATTGTTTCGTGTGTACTTGTCGTCCTTGTGGCGCCATTCAGCATAGCCCAGGAGTTCGTTCCCCAAGAACAGTTTCTAGCCGACTTTAAACCACAAGCACTGTTGCAGGTGTTACTTGAGACGGACCTTGAGGAAATTGAGGACGTCGATTTGCAGACGTTGAGTGCCGCTGTTGCATCAGCTGGCAGGCAACATCCTGCCAATCG
>CALFSX010000079.1 GCA_937916515.1 uncultured Planctomycetaceae bacterium
CCATTTCATCAATGATATCCAGGGGGAAACG
This sequence comes from uncultured Planctomycetaceae bacterium, assembly GCA_937916515.1. Classification (GTDB taxonomy): domain Bacteria; phylum Planctomycetota; class Planctomycetia; order Planctomycetales; family Planctomycetaceae; genus Fuerstiella. Next base: position 32 of record CALFSX010000079.1, read on the forward strand.
GGTATCCGGACACGCTGCTAGGAGTCGGACTGGGGCGATTGTCTTCAGCCGATCAGTCTTGCTTCCACCGACAGGATGTAGGAGGAGAGTTAAACTTCTGCGGAATAGACCAGATTACAAAAAAAAAAGCGTAGCGGAGGTCGTCAAGAGTTTCGTCACTCTGAGTGCCAATGGTGAAGCCGAAAGTCTTGAGAGTCTGTTGATTTAGTCGCGGAGCGACGACATCTGATAGCCTTGGGTTTCAACCCAAGGTTGACTGGTAGAATTGGGGACAGCCGCGGAGTGGCGACATATGGCAATTTTACGCATGCCGTTGCTCCGCGACTTTACCCACGCGGTGTTGGACACCTCGGACTAAAGTCCGAGGCTATCGCATGTCGTCGCTCCGCGACTAAATCACCAAGCCCTTGACGACTTCCGCTACGAGCGGTCACAAGTTTTCGTAAATTGCTCTGGAATTTGCGCTAACCGGATTTCGCTGACTTGTGGCGGCGGATAACGTAAACCGGACTTCGTGGGCTGATGCCTACTAGCCAGAACCGTCCACAACAAAAGGTAAATTGCTGCCAATGAACCTCTTTTTCACCTTCTTGTTTCTTCTGTTGTCTGCAGAGTGTTTGCTGGCAGACGACAACTGGCATCAGCCCGCTGGTCCGAATGGAAACTGGCAGGTTGATGGCACGCCGCCCGTTGAATGGAGTGCGACTCGCAATGAAAATATCTTATGGCGGACGCCCATGCCGGAAGCAGGCATGAGTAGCGTGACTATTTGGGGTGATCGTGTTTTTGTAACAACACACGTACCGATTAAAACGCTGGAAGAAAAAGAATCGGTATCTGACATAATCGGATTCTGCATGGACGCAAACACGGGCACGATTCTGTGGAAAGCTGTTCTGCCGGGCACGGCTTTCATTTCGTTGGCGGGTGGGTTTACTGATGGAACGGTGTTCGCTCCGATCACGGATGGCGATCACGTCTGGTTCTTCAATCGTTGCGGTTCCATGGGCTGTTATGACATGTCCGGCAAGGAAGTCTGGCTACGAGAATGGACTCCCAGGTTTAAGCACGACAATCGTCAGGCCGAACCGTATCTTGTTGGTGACACCATTCTGTATGTCGAAGTTGCCAATAAACAGGAAGGGGCGAAAATTCAAAAATGGTCTACTCCAGGTCAGAAGTCGAACGGCACCGATGTGCCCGAAGGAATCGATGAAAAAGAAGTCTGGACCTATCTGCATGGAATCGACAAGCGAACGGGCAAAGTGATTTGGCGTGAGAAAGTCGGGACGGTCGTACACAACACTCCCACAGTTGGCAGAATGGCCGATGGAACATGGGCCGTGTCTCATGCACGCGGAGGTCCTCATTCGCCTTTAGAGAAACCGGCGGGCCATAGTCTTACAAGTCTGGAGCCTGGTCGCGAAGGCACGACGTTGTGGAGCACAGACCTGCCAGGCTATGACCCTTCGTTCGCCAGTCACTGGAATGCTCGATATGTGTTTGGATTCCGACAGGGAAAACACGTGGTGATGGCCGCTGAATCGGGCAGGGTGCTGCGAGAACAACCGTTGTATTCTGGTTCGACTGTGTGGAAGTACGACCAGAGCAGCAAAGACTGGAAGCGTCAGGCGGACGTCGCCGTAAAGGCCGGTAAGGGCCATCCAAATACAAATCAGGCGAATATTGTTGTCGGCGACTGGCACTGGTTTCTGTCACACAACGTCCACTATCTGGGGCGTGTTCACGTCGAAACGGGGCAGGTCGAGTATCTGGAGCTGCCGGCGCAGTTGATGCCGAGCGAGCAGGCTCGAGATCAGGACGTTCGTTTCTGGGGCAAGGGCCATCCAAATAACCATCCGCTGAATGCCGCCGGTTTTGCGGTGGGAGACAAAGGTCACAACGGTACAGGCTGGGGGCATATTTCTGCAGCAAGTCCAACGTTGGTTGGAAGGTACCTGTTTCTGCCGGTTGTGACGGGCACTGTGTATGTGATTGATGTTCAGAGTGAAGAACTGTCCCCCACATCACTGGTTGCAGTAAACGATCTGGGCCCTGGCGGCGAAACATGGACGCTGGCGACGCTGACTTATGGCCGGCAACGCCTTTACGCTCACACGATGAAAGAAGTTATCTGCATTCAGGCTGATTGATTGAGCTCTGAAATTCGGATTCCGCTGGAATCCTTCTCGAAATCACGCATGCACAATTCGCGCCTTCGCGCAGCGACAACGTCGCGAATCGGCGATTAGCACTTTCCACGTCTTCCCGCGTGCCACGCCACTGGGTCAAGGGCGAAGCCCAACGCCGTGAAGGATTCTGAAAAGCAAAAACGCTGTTTAAATTCGAGAAGAGGCTGTCATGCAGAATGCGTTTCAGTCACGAAGTGACGGTAGGTTGTAGCCACGGGCGGGAGCCCGTGGTTTGCAAAAAGTCAGACGGAAAGTCCCGAAGGGACGATAGGCGTATCATTTCGCGTTGTTGCCTGTCGTCCTTTCAGGACTGAAAACGACGGTCGAATGCTGTTCCACGGGCTCGCGCCCGTGGCTATCATCTACCGTCACTTAACCGCATGCAAACTCCAGCCTGCGATCTTTCGATTTAACTCACTGTTTCCCCGCTGAAAAATCCTTCACGGCGTTGGCCGAAGCCCTTGTTTGCGGTAGAGGAATGCGTCTGAGGTTAGCAATGACGTCAGCAGGGCTTTCATGCTGCCGCCACTTTCTTTGTACGCGTGATAGGCGTCCTGAAGCACGGGGGCGTCGTTCAGGGTTTCGTTGCGACCCATCCAATAGCGAAAGGCATGGCGCACGAAAACCTGTTGCACGCGTTCGCTTTTCGCCAGCTTGTCGATCAGTTCCAGTGCATTGGCGACCGGGCCATCCAGTTCCGGATCGCCGCTGTCGATGATCTCGCCCGTGCTGTCGACGGGGTGTTTCAGTTCTTTGGTTCGGTACAAACCGAGGTGGTTGTACATTTCGAATGGCAGACCAAGCGGGTCCATTTTTTGGTGACACTTCCAGCAGTACTCTTCGCGGGTGACTCGCATGCGATGTCGAAGTGTTTCGTTGGGTTCGTCAGGCAACATCGCGTCGACAGTAATCGGCACATCCGGGACCGCGCCCCCCAACAATCGTTCGCGAATCCATTTGCCTCGCGCAATGGCGTGGTTATCCATGGCATCGGTATGTGAGACCAGCCAACTGGGGTGGGTTAGAATTCCTTTACGCTGATCGTTGGGAAGCGTTGTTAAAGTTCTGTTGGACTTTCCAGCTTTGCCCACGTCGACCACTTGAGCGATTCGCACATGAACGGTTTCTCCGGCTGGTAGATCTGCGGGCTCGATTGTCACCCGTCGGCTGGGTTGTCGTTTTGCTTTCTTGTCGGTTGATTCTGGCGGCTTCGGCGGAGGCTGCGGGCTGATGAACTCACCGAAGTAGGCCGCGTCTGACGCCTTGTTGTAAACGACTCGTTCGGTCGTCAGCAGTTCGCTCAGAACATTCTTGTCTTCCTGCAAAATTAACTCGATCAGCCGATCGGTGTTGGCCGTCATGCCAAACATGGCTCGATAGTGGTTTTGCGAATTCGCTTCACCACCTGCCTGAATCAAAGCCCGGCCATCTTTGCAGACCTTTCCGGCTCGATCATAATCCAGAAATTCGCGAAAGAACTGCAGCAATCGAGGCTTGCGAATACTGTCGTCGTGCAGGATACGATTCACTTCGCGCTCGACGTCAGATCGAGACTTCAGTTGGCCGGCGATGGCTGATTGCTTTAAGGTGTTGTCTGGAGGGATGTAGCTGAAGGCCGCGTTGATGGCCAGGGCAAGTTCCTGATCCTGCAGCATCACTCGACCGAATTTGTCGGGTGTGCCGTACTCTGCCAGTTCCGGCCGGAACAATGCGTCGCGATCAAGGAAGATCGGTGTCAGGCCAAGGATGATCCCTTCTTCTTTGTCCAGGTCTGCGATTGCTTCTTTCAGCAGTGCCAGATATTCGTGTGTTTCGGTTTGGGTTGGTGGCCGACAGGTTAATGCTTCAAAAAGATAGTTGACGGCCGCAGTGAGTTTTTCGTCCGAAACACCTTCTTCGTTGAAGAGATCGGAAACCGGAGTCAGTGGGCGTTTGGCTGACTTTCCGTAGAACAGGCTTTGAGCGAGACCACGCAGGTCTCCGTGTTTGTACCTGGCGTCGATGTCGGTAACTTTGTCGGCGAACTGATACGGTTCTGCCGCCGGGCCATGGGCCATGAATCGTAAAATGTTCTCGGCGTTGTTTGCGATCTGAGTCGCTTCCGCACCATTCACCGAATACAGGTTGGCGTAATTTTGCAGACCATGGTGATTGTCAGTTGTTAACACGGGCGGGAATCCCGTGATGGCAGCCGCGTATGCCGCAGTTCCGCCGACCCAGCCGATGACACGATCCAGGCCGAAGTAGACCTTTACTTCGCCATCCTGGTTAGGGTTGATGTGGTCGCCTTTGGTTCGCATTCCCGGTTGTTTGGGATCGTACTCAGGTTCTAACGTGATGAGTTCATTCAGTCGCGTCAGATGTTCCTGGGGATGAATTCGCCAGATGCGAGCCGGAGTGGATGGTGGTTCAAGGTCTTCCGGAATCGGTCCGAACAGTAAGTCGTGATCCAGGTGGTTTCCCTTTGACGGATGCAGGTGCAGGCTGAATCCGCCTTTTTCACGCAACGCATTTTCAAGCTCGCCAGTAATCCAGGTAGACAGTTTCCAGCGTTGCATAAGAGTTGGCTGGTCTTCGTCACGAGGTGGCATTTGCTTCAAAGCCACCTGCTCCCAAACCGTTTTCCACAGTTCGGCATTGTCCGCGTTGACTCCGCTGAGTTCGTGAAACGAAACGCCACCTTCCTGAGCATCCTGTCCATGACAGCTTATGCAGTGCTGCTCGATAAACGGTTTTGCAAGCGTTTCGAAGGTCGTTGGCTTGTCCGCTCCAACGGCAACAACAGACATCAGTACAAACGCAGGTAGCGCATAGCGCAGGGATCTATGTGTCATGTCGTGTGACTTGTTCGAGTAAGCACGGAGCAGGCGTTATGCCAGCTGCGAAGTTCATCGTGGGCAGACGAAAGTTGTTACGCCATCAGTTCTTCGATGGGGCCAACTTTCGCGTCATGCACACTGGCCGTGTTTCTGTCCATGTTGAATCGGTCGCGCGGGGCGTCGATCGCGTGCAGCAAGGTTGTGTACAAAGCGTTGACCGGGCGTTTGCCGTCCAGTTGGGTGAACTGGCCTGTTTTAATACGACCGCTGCAATTGCCCAGCAGGATGAACGGCCAGTTTTCTCCACTTGTGTGCTGCTTGTTCGCGTTGTTGCTGGTGTAGACAATCAGAGTGTTGTCCATCATTGTGCCGTCGCCTTCGGGTATCGATTCAAGCTCCTGCATGAGCTTCACAAGCATTTGGCAGTTGTACTGGCGAATCTTGATCCAGATCGGGTTGTCGGGTTGTTCCATGTGTCCAAGGTTATGTCCGGCTTCTGTGATGCCAAGCCCTTTCCATGCCCCGAAAATTTCCCCGCGGCCGCTGCCGATTGTCAGCACATTTGTGATGCCTGACTTAAGCGTTGCGATGCCAAGTTCAAGTAGCGAGTCGTGCCAATCAGTTTCAAACTTTGGCTTCAGGAACTTGTCGCCATATTCGGGGGCGAAGTTCCTGAGGTGGTCGGAAACGCTTTCCAGTTTTTCGCGAAGGCCGTTGATGTCTCGGAAACCAGCGACGTAGTTTCCGTACCGAGCTCGATCTGCTTCCGGAAGTGATTGGCCGTGCTGACCAGCCAGCTGTTCAATTTTGCGAAGAACGTTCGACCGTGCTTCAAACCGGTCTCGAACATCGCCTGTTGCGATTCCGCCAAACAGCATCTGATACAGATCGTTGGGGTTGGAGTGCATGAAGATCGGTTTGCCTGGACCCGTGGCGGAAAGCGTGGCCAGGGTTGGGCGAGAAACCATGTTTTCTAAAGCATCCATGCCAATGCACAGATGCGGCAGAATCGTTTCGGGCAGCAGTTGACTGATTTCGTGGTCGATTGTGGCTCCTGCTGGTGGAATTCCAATTCCGCCACGGTAACCACCCAGCGCGCCGAAGAATGCACTGTGTGATGGACTGGTGTGTCGACCATGCAGCCCATTGATGATGTTGATCTTGCCTTTGTATGGTTCCAGCGCGCTGATAGGTTCGGGCAGCGTCACCCCGTCCAGCTCGCAGGTTTCTTTCAAGCCTTTAGGAACACAGGTTGCCGGGTCGAACCCCTGGTTCTGCAGAAAGAAAATGACTCGTTTGGGTGCACTGCGATATGCCGGGGCTGCCTGCAGCATATTGGGAGCAATCGTTGACCCCAGAGCAACGCCAATTCCTGCCGCTGCTCCTTTCAACACGTTTCTGCGATTGATCATTGTTCAGTCTTATTTTAGCTGGTGGGATGATTGAGCTTGAAAGATTGATGCAGCTGGAAGGGGCCGTCGGTTTGGAACAGGCTTCCTGCGTTAGGCAGACGATCTTTTCGGCGGGCAGGTAGTCATATGGTGATTGTTCGAGTTCATGCTTTATATATGTTAACTGAGATGTTTGCTGACTTCGAAATATTTTAGATATTCACAGGAAAGCCAACATAATTCGGGGATTTGTAAGTTCTAAATCCTCAAAACAGCCATTGGAATATTGATCCGTGGGCCACCGGCGGCGGGCCATAGATGGCCGCTGTTAGTCAGTCTGCATTGTTGGCCGCCTTGGGCTGGGTTTCCATTGCTGCCGTCTTAGTTGGTCGGCGATCAAAATTCGATCGTAGGTGACTCTGGTAACGACCACCATCTGGACAGCTCAGGAGTTTCTCGACCGCTTCATCTGGCGTTCGGAAACGGTGCTCTGTTGGTTCAAAGGCTTCACTTCATGTTGTTAACCTGCCGACAATATTCGCGACGAAAGCTATTTTAAAAATCGTGAACGGATTGTGTCACTTTGCTATTGAGAAGTTGAATGGCGATTGACACACTTCCGCGCATCGCGTCCGCGGGTTTTCCGCATGAGCGAAACATCACCAATCCAATGGGTGCAACAGCAAACAATTGAGCCACCAATTTTGGGTTCCTCTGGAAAAACGGTCCGGCGACATAAAGTCTCGGGCTTTCAATTTGAACGCTAACGCCGAACGTTCGGAAACCTGGCAGGGTAGTGCGACCGCTGGACCGAATTTGAACAAAGGCTGGGGATGCTTTTCGATTCGTGGAAGGCATCTTTCGCCTTGTTGTTCCAGTGTCGTTTTCGCACTTCGAAAATTGGCTAAACGGCAGACCGCAGGTTTTCGATTTGCGTTGGTCATCGTCGATGCTTTGAGCGTCGCGATGCTCGCTTCTGCCGTCCGTGGCTGTGTTCATTCGCTTAAAGTTGAGCCTCAACTGGTTCCTTCGCATCCGCGCTTCTGGTCTTCAGCTCTTTGTTTTGTTTCGTTCGCGGCAGGTTTTCGCGGTAATTCGCAAAAGCTGCGTCTGGTCACAAGTTGATGTTCTGGCAAACAAGTGCGCAGTGCTGCATGTTCGGCTATTGCGTCAGGTTCAGTGCAAACTGGATCCTTTAGATTTTCGACAGCTGTCTTTTCTACAAGGTTCAATTGATGACGATTCATTCGGAATTTGCGGATGCCACAGACGCCGGCAGTATTGCAGTTGCAGGGGACGATGATCCTCCAGGATCTGCTTCCGTGCTGTTGAAAGCACGAACAGCTTCCCGGCAGATACTGTCTGCTGGCGTTCTGGATTTAGTTCCCGCAAAACGCGTCACCCGCGCCGCTCGGCGGACGCTTTCTGGCAGCGAGCCGACCGATCAGTCAACCGCCTTTCGTCGTCGTTTCTTCCCAACTGCCAAACTGAGCGACTGGAATGACTGGCGATGGCAGTCTCGAAATCGCATTAAGACGTTGGCTCAGTTTGAGGACATGGTGACGCTGTCAGAAACTGAGCGGGAAGCTTTGCTGCAGGGCGGTACAATGCTGCCTGTTGGGATTACGCCGTACTATATGAGCCTGCTGGATCCGGTCAACGACCAGCAACCGCTGCGGAAAACCGTGATTCCCACAACCGCAGAATTCACTCGAACAGTGGGTGAATCCGACGATCCGCTGGGGGAAGACGGGCACAGTCCTGTTCCCGGACTGGTTCATCGCTATCCAGACCGCGTCTTGTTTCTGCCGCTGGACTTCTGTTCAACGTATTGCCGATATTGCACTCGATCGCGAGTCGTCGGGCATGGCGAAATCCTTCCGAACGAATCTCGCCTGCAGGCGATGTACGAATACCTGGAAGGTGCCACACAGGTTCGCGACGTGCTGATTTCCGGCGGAGACCCGCTGGCTTTAAGCGACGATAAGCTGGATGGTATTTTGACGCGTTTGCGTTCCATTAAACACATCGAGTTCGTGCGTATTGGCACGAAAATGCCAGCCGTTCTGCCGCAACGCATCACTCCGCAGTTTGTGAAAATGTTGCGGAAACATCATCCATTATGGATGAGCGTGCATTTTCTGCATCCGGACGAATGCACGTCCGAATCCAAACGAGCGTGTGAGCGATTGGTGGATGCCGGCATTCCTTTGGGTTCGCAAACGGTTTTGCTGAAGGGAGTGAACGACAGCGTTGATACGATGAAACAGCTGGTTCACAAACTGCTGACGATGCGTGTTCGCCCGTACTATTTGTACCAGTGTGATCCAATCAGCGGCTCGGCTCATTTTCGAACACCGGTCGCCAAGGGGCTGGAAATTGTTCAGGGGCTGCGTGGACACACCACTGGTTATGCTGTGCCAACTTATGTAATTGATGCGCCAGGCGGTGGCGGGAAAATTCCGTTGCAGCCGGATTCTATTGTCGGCCGTGATGGTGACTGGATTCTGCTGAAGAATTTTGAGGGTAAGACGTTTCGATATCCGGACCCGGTTGAAACCGGCGTCGCAGCCACTGTCGCAACTTGATCTTGTGAGCCGTCAGTACCTGCCAACCTCGCTGCATCTGCCCGCTGGCATCGTTGATTTGCAGCGGGCGCACCGCTGAGTCTTCGGGTAGTGGATCTTGTTAAAGATCCTGTGGCACGGGGATCTTTAACAAGATCCACTACTAAAAACCCAAGTTCCTTGCCGTTGCGCTGCATTAGCCATTAGCCTTTTTTGTTGAAGTAGATTCCAAATGGATCAGGACGAATTTTTGTGTGCGCGTTGTGCTCGACACACAAAAACGTGTTGTCAGGGCACGGAAATCTACACAACATCCGGTGATGTCAAACGCATTGCCGAGCATGTTGGGACATCGGATTTTTATGAGTTTCGTTTGCCTGATGATCCAGTCTATGCAGATCAGGATGACGACCCGCTTTGGAAGACCCGTGTTTTTCGAGCGGATGGCAGTCGTCGAGTGTTGAAACAGCAGGCGAATCGTGATTGCACGTTTCTTGGCACTCAGGGGTGCAGTTTGCCGCTTGAAGTTCGTCCGTTGATTTGTCGCCTTTATCCTTTTGATTATACGGAAGCTGGCGTCTTTGATGACAAGCTTGCCAAAGGTTGTCCGGTAGAACTGCTTCGGCCCGGTCAGGATTTACTGACGACTCTTGACATGCACAAAGCCGATGCGGACCGCTGGCATAAGCAGTTGTATGACGAACTGCGATGCGAGCCAACGAACGCACGTTACGCAGAACCAGTCGATCAACTTTAGTAATCGAGAGATTGCTGGACAGCGTTTTCAGCGACACCAGAAGTCACTCTGAAAGAATGAGTAGTTATGTTAATTGGACTCACGTTTGATCTTCGCGAGGAATATCTGGCCGCCGGATATAGCGAACTGCAGACTGCAGAATTTGATCGCGCTGACACGATTGATTCCATTGAAGCGGCGTTGAAGGGGCTTGGGCATGAAGTTGACCGGGTCGGTCATGCCCGCAATCTGGTTTCGCGTTTGTCGGCGGGCGATCGCTGGGACCTTGTCTTTAATATCTGCGAAGGGCTTAGTGGAGTCGGGCGTGAAGCTCAGGTGCCCGCCATTCTTGACGTGTTCGACATCCCTTACACGTTCGGTGATCCGTGCGTTATGTCCGTTTGTTTGCACAAAAGCATCACCAAGTCGGCGATTCGCGATGCTGGTCTGCAGACGCCTAAGTCTGTTTTGATCAGCCACATGCGGGATCTTGATGATGTGGCTCTGAAGTTTCCGTTGTTTGCAAAGCCGGTGGCTGAAGGAACCGGCAAGGGAATCACACCCGCGTCTCGCGTTTGCGATATCAGTCAACTGGTCGCCGAATGTGAACGCCAGTTGATCCAGTATCAGCAGCCAATTCTTGTGGAAGAATATCTGCCGGGCAGAGAATTCACCGTGGGGCTGCTGGGTACGGGGGCTCAGGCAGAAGTTCTGGGGACGCTGGAAATCGTGCTGCTTCCTGGAGCTGAAAGCGATTGCTATTCGTACGTTAATAAAGAACGCTGTGAGGAACTGGTCGAGTATCGATTGGTTACGCCTGACGATCCGGAAGTGTTTGAAGCCGAACGTATTGCTCTGGAAGCATGGCGAGCACTGAATGGGCGCGATGCTGGTCGGATCGATCTTCGATCGGATGCGACTGGGACTCCTCAGTTTCTGGAAGCAAACCCATTAGCGGGGCTGCACCCGCAGCATTCAGACCTGCCGATGCTGGCGACAGCTGTCGGCATGTCTTACGTTGAATTGATTCGCCGTATCGTCGATTCGGCGGCGATGCGAGTACGCAGTTCTGCTGATAGTGGCGATCACCAGCAATGCGGTCTTCAGGGTTGCGACACGAATGCCGCTGCAAATTGAATGGACGGCCTGATGTCATCACGAAAAGTTGTCATTCTGCACAATGAAGTCGATCAACACGCTTCGGTGGCTGATCAGGATGTCATTGTGCAGCGAGACGCCGTTCGGCAGGCGCTTTGTGAGCAGGGTTATCAGGTTGAGATTCTTGAATGTACTTTGAATATGCAGAATGCGGCTGATCATTTAAGGTCGCTGAATCCGGATGTTGTTTTTAATTTGGTGGAATCGTTGGGGGGCACAGATCGGCTGATGGCGGCTGCTACGCTGCTGCTGGAATCGATGAAGATTCCATTTACGGGGGCTTCGACCAATGCGATCCTGCAAACATCAGACAAAGTGTCGGCGAAGCGGTTGATGACCGTTGCCGGTTTGCCAACAGCACGATGGTCAACGGGGGCAGATTTCAACAGCCATAATCACGGAGCGGTCAGCCGTGCGATCATTAAGCCTGTGTGGGAACACGCTTCATTTGGGATGGATGATGATTGCGTGGTAGACATCGCCGCGGTGCCTGATTGGAGAACACGTCTGAGGGATCGTTGCGTAAATTCAGGGTGCCTGCATTTTGCGGAAGAGTACATTGATGGGCGCGAGTTCAATCTTTCTGTGCTGGAAGGCGACGACGGACGGCCTGTGGTGTTGCCGCCGGCGGAAATCGACTTTTCGGCCTATCCCACTGAAAAGCCTCGCATTGTTGGTCACAAAGCCAAGTGGTGCGAAGAGTCATTCGAATATCAGCAGACTCCTCGCAGTTTTGAATTTGCCGGATCGGACAGCCCGTTACTGCAGCAGTTGACCGAGCTGGCGGCGACCTGTTGGCACACGTTTCAGCTAAGCGGGTATGCTCGAATTGACTTTCGAGTCGATCACGCAGGAACGCCCTGGATTCTGGAAAGCAACGTGAATCCGTGTCTGTCTCCGGACGCCGGGTTTGCTGCCGCCTTGGATCGAGCTTCAATCAGTTTTTCATCGGCAGTTGATCAAATTGTTCGCCGTGCTATGAGCCTTCCTTAGGCTTTTTCTAATGCGGTGAGCCTGTTCACATTATGTCAAGTTGTCATAGCGACAACGGAGCGGTTCGGCGGTTCGAACGTTCCACGTCGTTCCGCATTCCACGCCACCGGGTCAAGGGCGAAGCCCTTGTTAGGAAATGGGTGTTAAGTGTTTCGTATCCGCAGAATTCACGACGATGTTGTTCCCGTCAATAAGACGGCCGTTCAGGAAGTGATTCAGATTTTTAAGGATCAATTTCCTGATGCACCCGTCACGGATGTGACGGCTTTGGCCGAAAAGCTTCGCAATCCTTTCAAGCAGCGATTTCGCACCGTTCTGTACGTCGCCGAAAAACGGCCGGGGCAAGTCGAAGGCTTTGCGACCGTATTGCACGAACCCGTTTTGGGCTTCTGCTATCTGGACTATCTGGCGGCTGGCAGGAAGCTTACCGGGCGTGGCATTGGGGCTGCACTTTACGAACACATTCGCTCTGAGGCGTTAACTCTTGGGGCGAAAGGGGTGTTCTTTGAATGCCTTCCTGATGACGCTGACCGCTGTGCGGACGCCGAAATGCGCAAGTCCAATGCCGCGCGTCTCAGGTTTTACGAAACCTACGGCGCGGTGCCGATTATGGGCACTCAATACGAAATTCCCGTTCCGGGTGCCGAAAATGACAACCTTCCGCATCTGGTTTACGACGGACTTGGTCGAGACGAGCCGCTTTCTGCAAAGTTTACCAAAGACGTTGTGCGAGCAATTCTGGAACGCAAATACGGAGACCTTTGTCCGCCCGAATACGTGACTCAGGTTGTTGGTTCGTTTAAGCAGAATCCCGTGTCGCTGCGACCATTGCGGTACTTGAAAGCTGCATCGGATCGAATTGCTCCAACGGCCGGTTCTTACGAATTGATCGCGGTCGCGATTAACGACAAGCACGATATTCATCATATTCGCGAACGTGGTTATGTGGAATCGCCCGTTCGGATTGGAGTCATTGAAAGCGAACTCAAAAAATCCGGATTGATTGAGTGCGTGCCGGTTAAGGAATTTCCGTTAAAGCACATTCTGGCAGTACACGACGACAACCTGGTAAATTACCTGAAGAAGGCGTGTGAGACAGTACCGGAAGGCAAATCTGTTTATCCTTACGTGTTTCCTATTCGTAATGCGACACGCCCGCCGCGAGAGATGTCTGTTCTATCGGGCTATTACTGCATTGATACCTTTACGCCCATTCACCGGAATGCTTTTCCGGCAGCTCGACGAGCCGTCGATTGTGCGATGACAGCGGCTGAATTGGTATTGAACGGGCGGCGGATTTCTTACGCTTTAATCAGACCGCCCGGGCATCATGCAGAACGCAAATCGTTCGGAGGATTCTGTTACTTCAACAACGCGGCTGTTGCGGCAAACTATCTGAGTGCGTTTGGTAAGGTGGCCATTCTGGACATCGACTACCATCATGGGAATGGGCAGCAGGATATCTTCTACGAGCGCAGTGACGTACTGACGGTTTCAATCCATGGCGATCCCGACTTTGCGTATCCCTACTTTACCGGGTTTTCGGATGAGACGGGCGCGGGCGAAGGTGAGGGTTTTAATCTGAATATCGCATTGCCGGAGGTTCTGGATGGGAAGCAGTATCACAAAGCTTTAACAACTGCGATAAAGGTTGTTCAGGACTTCAATCCTGAGTTTCTGGTGATTGCGTTGGGGCTGGATCCAGCCAAGGGGGACCCAACCGGCACATGGTCTTTGGGGCCAGCCGATTTTGAAAAGAACGGCGAACTGGTCGGGGCGATGAGGCTGCCGACAGTTGTCATTCAGGAAGGCGGGTATCGTACTCGCACACTTGGAATCAACGCGAGACGCTTTTTTGAAGGGCTAGTTCGGACCAGCCATGCGACTTGATTTAATGATTCGCGCCGAAGTTCGCCGAGAAGACCGCGATGCTGTAAGGCGTCTGGCGGAATCGACGAAGTTTTTTCGTCCGGATGAAGTTGATGTTGCCGTTGAGCTGGTTGATGCTTTTCTGGCCACTGGCGAAGCATCGGGGTATGAGTTTTTGTTTGCTGAGCAGAATGGTCACGTTGTTGGGTATATCTGTTATGGGCTGATTGGCTGCACGTTGGGCAGCTATGATGTTTACTGGATTGTGGTTGATCAGCAGTCGCAGGGGGCAGGCATCGGACGCCGATTGTTGCAGCAGGCAGAACAGGATCTGGCGTCTCGCAATGCTCGGTTGGTTTATATTGAAACGTCAAACAAGCCCCAGTACGCACCGACCCGCCAATTCTACCTGCGGTGCGGATATCAGATTGCTGCAGTGATGGCGGATTTCTACGACGACGGCGACGACAAGGTTGTACTTGTTCGAGACCTGCGTAATTCCAATACTTCTTCAGTGAGTGCCATATGAAGGTGACAGCTTTTTATGGCGCACAACGTTGGGCAGGATTTTAGCTGTTTTGTGGCCGGGCACCAGTTGCTGGCTTAGTGGGTATTGGTGAGGTTTGGTATTGAGATGATTGATCGTGATTGACAGACTACCGCGCATTGCGTCTACGAGACATTCTCCGGTGCCGTTTCAAGCGGACTAACGAGGCGACGACAGAACAAGTGAGCCATCGACTTCAATTTGCAATTGCGAACCAGCCCGACGACGTGACCTGTGGGCCTACCTGCCTGCAAGCGGTTTACGAGTACTTTGGTGATGACGTTCCGTTGGAAGAAATCATTCGTGACGTCACGACGTTTGACGAGGGCGGTACTCTGGCCGTGATGTTGGGGTGTCACGCTCTGCGTCGCGGCTACAACGCGGTCATTTACACATTCAACCTGCAGGTGTTCGATCCCACCTGGTTCCACGACAGTGAATCTCGAGTTGATCTTAGTGAACGCATCGCCGCTCAGATGGCGGTGAAAGATGATCCAAAGTTAAGGACGGCATCTGCTCACTATCTGGAATACCTGTCCCTGGGGGGCATTATCCGCATGGAAGACCTCACAACGGGGCTGATTCGTAAATACCTGAAACGTGACATTCCTGTGTTGGCGGGTTTGAGTTCAACCTATCTATATCAGGAATCGCGCGAGACGGCTGCCGATGGGAAGTCGGATGATTTGCGAGGCGAGCCGGCTGGGCATTTTGTGGTGATGTGCGGCTATGATCAGGTGGAACGCAATGTTCTGATCGCGGATCCTTACCTGGCAAATCCCATTTCAGGCACCAGCCATTATTCGGTGGACCTTGATCGAGCCATGTGTTCGATACTTCTGGGGATTGTGACTTACGACGCAAATCTGCTAATCATACGTCCTGGTGATCGATTTAAGGCAACCCAATAGCTGGTGACGGAATTGATCTGTCGGCTTTGACTGAGTTCGCAGATTGTTAAAAGGTGATGGGACGGGGCCTGGTGTTGGTAGACGTTATTCATCTCGATTGCCGGACCAGGCCTTTGGTGAACGTTTTGTTTATTGCCTCGCCCCACATGCACGGGCCAGCAATCGTAAAGTTCTGAAAAGCACATTGTGGGTTGTCGAATTATTTTGTTGACTGCTGGTGGCTGCGATGAAACGACAGTTCGCTGTCCGTTGCTACTTTGCTATGAAGGCGCTTTTACTTAATGACCGCACTTATTGTCACGTCTGACCCCAAGGATTGGCCCTTTGAAATTCCTGACGTACAGGTATTGGACGCTAAGTCGTATCTGACCTGTCCCGAATACGCATCGGCCGCGCGTTCAACTCGTGTTTTCAACCTGTGCCGCAGTTATCGTTATCAAAGCATGGGTTATTATGTGTCCTTGCTGGCAGAAGCTCGCGGGCACAAGCCAATGCCAGGCGTGACGACTTTGCAGGATCTGAAGACTCGATCGCTGGTTCGCTCAGTGACTGCGGAACTGGAGGAGCTGATTCAAAAATGCCTTGCTCCCCTGCAGTCCGAAGAATTTACGCTTAGCATTTACTTCGGTCGCAACATGGCTCAACGCTATGAGCGACTTTCGTTGCAGTTGTTTAACCTGTTTCCAGTGCCTTTGCTGC
The DNA here is from genome assembly GCA_937916515.1 of uncultured Planctomycetaceae bacterium. Taxonomy (GTDB): domain Bacteria; phylum Planctomycetota; class Planctomycetia; order Planctomycetales; family Planctomycetaceae; genus Fuerstiella. The sequence goes on from CALFSX010000079.1 coordinate 15,914, forward strand.
GAGTCGATTTTTATCGCCGCGATGATGCGTGGATCGTTCGGCGAATTCGAGCGATCCCGGGAGCGGACGTTCCGGAAAGTCATCGCCCGTTTGTCGCCGAAGCGGCTGCTCGATACTTCAGCGGGCGAAGTACGTCACTTAAGTCTCGCAAAAGAACTCGGTTCGACCTTGCCATTCTTCATAACCCGGAAGAAAAAGAGAACGCTCCTTCTGACGAAGCGGCTTTGAAGAAATTTCTGAAGGCGGCGGAGAAGCAGGATATTAACGCTGAATTAATTACCAAAGACGATTCCGGGCGTCTGCTGGAATTTGACGCGTTGTTTATTCGCGAAACAACCAGTGTTGACCATCACACCTATCGATTTGCTCGTCGAGCGGCCAGTGAAGGCATGGTGGTGATTGATGACCCGATTTCGATTTTAAGGTGTACCAATAAGGTCTATCTTGCCGAACTGTTGACGCGCCACAAAGTCCCGACACCGCGAACGATCGTGCTGCATCGCGACAACGTAGATCGCATTGCTTCAGAACTTGGGTTCCCCTGTGTCCTGAAGAAGCCAGATAGCTCGTTTTCTCAGGGAGTCGTCAAAGTCAAAGACGCTGTCGAATTATCAACTCACCTGGACGAGTTTTTGGGTGAGTCAGATCTACTGGTCGCTCAGGAGTTTCTGCCCACAACGTTCGATTGGCGCATCGGCGTGCTGGACGGCAAGGCTCTGTTTGCCTGTCGCTACTTTATGGCCAAAGGACACTGGCAGATCATTCGTCAGGAAAACCACGGATCAGGTCGCTACGGCAAAACGGAAGCTGTGCCGGTTGAGCTTGCTCCTAGAAAAGCGGTTGACGTTGCCGTGAAGGCGGCCAATCTGATTGGCAACGGTTTTTACGGAGTCGACGTGAAGGAATCGGACGGTCGATTCACCGTCATTGAAGTCAACGATAATCCGAATGTCGATGTCGGTGTCGAAGATGCCTTGCTGAAGGACGAATTGTACCGTCGCATTATGGAAACGTTTGTCCGTCGTATTGAAGCGGCAAAGGCTCGTCATCATGTCTGAAACATTGCACCTGTTTGATGCGTTTGGTGTTGAACTGGAATACATGATCGTCGATCAGGATTCGCTGAATGTGAATCCAATCGCCGATCGACTGATTCAGGCCGATTGCGGGCACGTCGAATCCGAAATTGAACGCGGCGAAATCTCGTGGTCGAACGAGCTTGCTCTGCATGTGATCGAATTCAAGACCGCTGGTCCGGCAAGTCAGCTTGACGGACTGTCGGCACTGTTTCAGCAGAACGTGACAGACGCAAATCAGCATCTGGCCGCTTTGGGGGGACGCCTGCTGCCGTCGGCCATGCATCCATGGATGGACCCGTTCAAAGAAATGAAGCTGTGGCCTCATGAATACAACGAAGTGTATGAAGCCTTTGATCGCATTTTTGACTGTCGAGGACATGGCTGGGCCAACCTGCAAAGTGTGCATCTGAACCTTCCGTTTTGCGGTGACGAAGAGTTCGGACGTCTGCATGCCGCAATTCGTTTGTTGCTGCCGTTGTTTCCGGGGTTGGCCGCTTCATCGCCAGCGATGGATGGTCGATTGTCGGGATTGCTGGACAATCGGCTGGAAGTTTATCGCACGAATTCTCGCCGCGTTCCACTTGTGGCTGGGTTGGTCATTCCGGAACCTGCCTTCACCAAAGAAGACTACGATCGATTGATTTTTCAGCCGTTGTACAAGGCGATTGCTCCACTTGATCCAGACGGCGTTTTGCAGGAAGAGTTTCTGAATGCCAGAGGAGCGATCGCTCGATTTGACCGTGGCGCGATAGAAATTCGTGTGATCGATATTCAGGAATGTCCGGCTGCCGATCTGGCCATTCTGCAGGCGTCCGTGGCTGTGTTAAAAGAACTGGTTGCCGAGAAATGGAGCGACACGGTTTCTCAACGAGACGTTAGCGTGGAGCGGTTGCATAATATATTGCTGGCCGTCATTCGCGACGGCGAACGGGCCGTGATTACGGATGCGGGCTATTTGCGACTGTTGGGAATTCAGTCCGGCACTTGTACGGTTGCGGAAGTCTGGCAGCAACTGGCGGCTGCCGTTTCACTGAATCTGGATGTTGCCACAGGGCGAGCATTGGACGTGATTTTAGGGCAGGGCCCACTGTCTCGCAGAATTATCAATCGCCTTAAAGGTGTTGACGAATCTTCTTTTCGGCAGTCCTGCAAAACAGTCTATTCGGAACTGGCTGATTGCCTGGCCAACGGTGTCAGTTTTGAGGGTTCGACGACGACAAAATGACGAAACGTGTGAAGGCTGAAATCGGCAGCGTTCCGGCTGTCGTCATCACCTGCGAACATGGTGGAAATCGTGTTCCCGCAAAGTACCGCAATTGCTTTGTCGAGGCTAACGATGCGTTGGAAAGTCATCGCGGCTGGGATCCGGGCGCGTTGAAGCTGGCTCGTGGGTTTTCGGCGGCACTGAAAGTTCCGTTGTATTCGTCCAGTGTGACTCGACTTTTGGTGGAACTGAATCGGTCGCGGCATCATCCCCGCTTGTTTTCGGAATTCACAGCCGAGCTTTCAGCAGACCAGAAGCAGTGTCTTCTTGATGAACACTGGTCTCCGTACCGGAGTCAGGTTGAACGGGCGATAGCGACTGCGATTGAAACCAGCGGTCACGTCGTCCATCTTTCGGTACACAGTTTTACTCCTGTTTGGGACGGAGAAACTCGCCGAACCGATGTGGGGCTGTTGTACGATCCGCAGCGCAACTGTGAAAAGGAGTTCTGTCAGCGGTGGGGCAGGGCACTGTCGCAAAGTCTTTCAGAGCTCTGCATTCACCGGAATTCGCCCTATCGCGGAACATCAGACGGTTTCGTGACACATTTGCGCCGACAATTTTCTGAAAACACCTACACTGGTATCGAGCTGGAAGTGAATCAGAAATTCTTCCTGCCAGCCCAGACAACGGCAGAGGCATTGGCGGGGCGAACTTCAGTTTACTCAGCGATTATTACAAGCTTTCAACAGACGTTAACAGGATAGATGAATAATGTCCGGGCTCGACCTGAAGGAATTCGAATGGAAGACAACACTGCGTCGATTGACAGTCGAGGACTATGATGAGCTGATTGCGATGCAGAAGTTGTGCTTTCCAGGAATGCAGCCCTGGGGCCGTGACCAGATTGAAAGTCAGATTCAGCATTTTCCAGCTGGCGATCGAAATTGACGGACGCATCGCTGCCTCGTCGTCCAGCTTGATTTTGTCGTTCGATTCCGGCATGGAATGGCACGACTGGACCAAAGTGGCTGACAACGGTTACATCCGCAATCATGTTCCCAAAGGAGACGTGCTTTACGGCATCGAAATGATGGTTCACCCGGATTTTCGTGGCATGAAACTGTCACGCCGTTTATATGCAGCGAGAAAAGAGCTGTGTCGAGAAATGAATCTTTCTCGAATCATTATCGGCGGACGAATTCCTGGCTACTCCAAACACAAGGATGAAATGAATGCCAGTGAATATGTTGAACAGGTGATTGGTCGAACTCACTATGACAGTGTCTTGACTGCTCAACTGGCCAACGGGTTTGCTTTACAGGGGCTGATCCCCAATTATTTTCCCAGCGATACGGCCAGTTGCGGGTACGCCACTTTTCTGCAATGGCTGAACCTGGACTACGTTAAAGGCGCTAAGCGCCAGTTTAGTACGGTCACTGAATTGGTGCGGATTGCCGCCGTTCAATACCAGATGCGGACCATCAAAGGCTTCGACGAGTTTGCTCAGCAATGCGAATTCTTTATCGATACCGCCAGCGAATACAAAAGCGACTTTGTGCTGTTTCCCGAACTGCACACCACGCAGTTGCTGTCGTGTATTCCAGGTTTGCGACCTGGTGAAGCGGCTCGCCGGTTGGCGGAGTTCACTCCACAGTATCTGGACTTCTATACGGAGATGGCCGTTAAGTATGACGTGAACATTATTGGCGGTTCGCAATTTGTGCTGGAGGGTGATGCGTTATTCAATATCGCGTATCTGTTCCGTCGAGATGGGACGCTTGAGAAGCAGGAAAAGATTCATATTACTCCCAGCGAACGCAAGTGGTGGGGCGTGAGTCCTGGTCGAAAAGTTAACGTGTTTGAAACGGACTGCGGCCCAATTGGAATTCTGATTTGTTACGACATTGAGTTCCCCGAACTTGTACGCATCAGTGCTGCTAAGGGGGCTCAGATTATTTTCGTGCCGTTCAATACAGACACACGTCACGGTTACCTGCGAGTTCGCAATTGCGCGATGGCTCGCTGCGTGGAAAACCATGTGTACGTCGCTGTCGCGGGCTGTACGGGCAATCTGCCGTTTGTTGAGAACAGTGATATCCACTATGCTCAATCAGCGATCTTCACGCCTGCGGATGCTGAGTTCGCTCGCGATGCCATTGCCGCCGAATGCAACGCCAACATCGAAACGATGGTCATTCACGACGTCGATGTCGAACAGTTACGTCGCCATAAACAAGCTGGCAGCGTACAAAACTGGAAAGACCGTCGCACAGATTTGTATCGAGTCGTCTATATGGAAGACGGAGAAGAGCACAGCGTTTGATGGCCTTGAGTACACTGCGTTTTTAAGCTGCATTGAAGCAGTCACTGAAAGGCATCCGTTGATACGGATGTCTTTTTTGATGGATGCGCAGCATGGGAAAATGTTTGTTGCTCGACGCAGTGCCCGATCTCTACCGCGACTTGCCGAGCTTTTCGGCGAGTTGGCGGATGATGCCGAGCGTGAACTTGTTCAGGCCAATGGCCTGCTGGTTGGCTCGGACGGTCCAGGGGCCGAGTTCCGGATCTTTGCGGAAGCGGCTCAGAAGTCCTTTAACCGGGTTTGGCTTCTTGCCAGCCGGAGGTTCGAACATTGTGTCGATGCCTTTTGCGGACACCTGTTCGTCGAACGAATCCAGAATGCTGCGAATGGACAGGAAGCGGATTGTTCTGTCTTCGGTGGACATATGATTGCAGGCTTGAGCGACGGCCAGACTGGTGGTGTCACAGGCGACGGCAAGGCTTGATTCTGCCAGCTTTTGTTTTTCAGCAACGGTGCGCGGGTGCTGATCTGCGACGACATGTTTTCTAACGAAGATGCGCTTCGATTCGGGAATCGTGCATTTGATTGGCAGCGCGTTCCCGTGTGTGTCGCAGATTTCGTTTGCCAGACAAATGTCACCCGCTTTTACGTCGCTGGTTAACGCAGAACTGAAGCCCAGCGAAATTACCCAGGCCGGATTATGTTCTTTGATCAGCGTTTCCGTGACAGCTCGATGAGCGGCAAAGCCCGATCCCGCTTCGACAATCGCAATGCGAATGACTTCATCCAGAAAGCCGCCTCGAAACACGCTGGTTTCGTCGACGTACTTTCTGGTTCGGTCCAGAACTTTCAGCAGCGGCTTGATCTCGGCATTGTGAGTACACACGATGCCGATGTCGGCCGATCGACGGTCGAAAGTGGGTTCGTCTGGTTGCTTGCTGCTGTCAGCCATGTGTTATTCGATTCGACCACGTTCTCTTGCGACTGCTGAAAGCTATGCGTTTGCAGCTTCGAAGTCCTTCATGAACTGCACCAGCGCGTCCACTCCTTCGGTTGGAAACGCATTATAAATGCTGGCTCGCATGCCGCCGACGCTGCGATGTCCTTTCAATGCGCTAAAGCCAGCGGCTTCGGCCTGCTTGATGAAGGCAGTATCTTTGGCTTCGTCGCCCGTCACGAAGGTGACGTTCATCAGCGATCGGCTGTCTTCTTTAGCGGTGGTGCTGAACAGGCTGCTGGCGGCAAGGTAGTCGTAAAGTATGGCCGCTTTGGCTTTGTTCTTCGCTTCGACTCCCGCCAATCCGCCGTTGGACTTGATCCAGCGGAACACCAGCATCATTAGATACAGGCCGAACGTGGGAGGCGTGTTGTACATCGAATCGTTGGCTGCGTGAGTTCGATACTGCAGCATGGCGGTGAGGTCGCTGTTGCCAGCTTCGACAAGGTCGTCGCGAATGATAACCAGAGTTACTCCGCTGGGACCAAGGTTCTTCTGAGCACCCGCGTAGATGATGCCGTACTTGGAAACGTCGATCGGGCGGCTGAAGATGTCGCTGCTGGCATCGCAGACCAGAAACGCATCGCTGTTGTAGCCGGTCGGTTCGGTGGCGAACTGAGTTCCGTAGATCGTGTTGTTGGATGTGAAGTGAACGTAGGCTGGGTTATCGCTGTAAGTTACATCGTGAGGAATGTAGTTGAAGTTGGCATCTTTGCTGCTGCTGGCGGTGTGAACATTACCGAACAGCTTGGCTTCTTTCACGGCTTTTTCAGACCACGCACCGGTGACCAGATAGTCTGCCGTTTTGTCGCTGGACAGAAAGTTCATGGGAATCATTCCGAACTGCAAAGACGCTCCACCCTGCAGGAACAGCACTTTGTAGTTGTTCGGAATTCCGGCCAGTTCGCGGCACAGCGCTTCCAGTTCTTCGGCGACGGCGACAAACGCCTTTCCGCGGTGAGAATGTTCGCAAACGCCGACGCCCGTGTTTCCCAGCGACAGCAGGTTCTCGCGAGCTTCGTTCAGCACGCATTCAGGAAGTACAGCTGGTCCGGCGGAGAAATTCCAAATGCGATTAGCCATCGCGGTCGTCTTTCGTTGGTTGGTCGGAAAGACGGAATTGCAACTCAGGGCTGACGTTGCCGTCTGTTTCGCCCAAATTGCGATTCCGTCATAAACGTTGAACACGGATCTTAGAAACGCTTTCGACGGATTCCAAACAGGGGTTGAGTCCCTTCGTCATTTCTTGCAGACACGTGGGCCTGCCTTGAGTTCGTTCTCAGCGGCGATAAGATGGCGGGCAACGAAGGGTCAGGCCCTTTCATGACGCGTTTAAAGCTGGATTTGGGCGAATTTTCAGCGAATACCGTCAGGAGAGGGGCTGGCCTTCTTCATTTCACCAGCGTTTTTCGACATTTCAGGTCGGTTCCCATGAATTCGAGTTCTTCCGTACCGGACAGTCGGTCTGGGCCACGTCTGCAACCTTTTCAGCCGGCTCAGGGAGATCTTGCGATTCTGGCCGGTTCTGGCAACCCGGTGTTCGCGCAGAAAATTGCCAACAGTCTGGGCGTTCGGCTGACTCCCTGCCAGGCTCAGGTGTTTAGCGAAGGCAACGTGTTTGTGCGCATTCTGGAAAATGTGCGTGGCCGCGACACGTTTATTATTCAGGGCGTTCACTTTCCGGTGAACGACAACTTTGTCGAACTGCTGTTTTGGATTGACGCCTTAAAGCGAGCCAGTGCTCAACAGATTACTGCCGTTATTCCGTACTTCAGTTATGCGAAGGGCGACAAGAAGGACGAGCCGCGCGTTTCGATTCGAGCTCGTGTTTGTGCCGACGCCATTGAAGCTGCGGGAGCCGATCGCGTTTTGACGATGGATCTCCACAGTCCTCAGATTCAGGGCTTCTTCAGCAAGCCGGTAGATCACCTGTATGCTCGCGCGGTGATTTGCGAACACATCAAGACATTGGGCATTCAGGACTTAGTCATCTGCAGCCCCGATGCGGGCTTCGCCAAGTCGGCGGCCGCTTACGCGAACCTGCTGGGAGTTCCTGTTGTTATCGGCAACAAAACTCGACCGGACCATTCTGAGCAGGCTGAAATTCTGGAAGTCATCGGTCACGTTGATGGCAAGAACGTATTGATGGTGGATGACTTCACCATCACTGGCGGTTCGCTTGTGGGAATGGCCGAAGTGCTGAAACAACGCGGTGCGAAAGATATCTATGCGGCGGTCTCTCACGGAGTGTTCTCTCGCGGAGCTGCCAGCAGAATTCAAAACAGCGTGATTAAGAAGATGTACATGACGGATACGATTGAATCACCCGTCGAACCGCTGTGTGAAAAGATCGAAGTGATTTCTGTGGCGACTTTGTTTGCTCAGGCAATTCGCAGCATCCACGATCGCACCAGTGTCAGTATGTTGTTTCCGGACGAGAAACAGACATAGGCATTCAGAACTTTTGTTGCTGTGGCGGGTCGCTGACGGCAGTTTATTTCGCAGCAGGTTAGGGCGGAGCGGTGCGACGTTGCTGGCCGGTTTGTTCTTTGTGGGAAACAGGATACTCTGATGGCAGTCAAGCTTTCGCCAATGATGGAACGCTATCACGAGGTGAAGGCAGAAAACCCCGGCGCGATTTTGCTGTTTCGCATGGGCGACTTTTACGAACTGTTCTATCAGGACGCTCAAAATGCCGCCCGCGTTCTGGGACTGACTTTGACCAGTCGTGATAAGAATTCCGACAACCCCGTGCCGATGGCTGGGTTTCCTTATCATCAGCTTGACAACTATCTACAGAAGCTGATTCAAAGCGGATTTCGAGCTGCCATTTGTGATCAGGTCGAAGATCCCAAGACAGCGAAGGGGCTTGTTCGCCGTGAAGTGACTCGCGTGATTACCCCCGGCACACTGACGGACGATCAGTTGCTGGATCCGCGGGTGAGCAACTTCATCGCGTGTGTGGCTCCGTCGAAAACCAGCATCGGACTGGCGTGGCTGGAACTGTCAACCGGTCGGTTTCTGGTTTCTGACATCGAACCTGCGTTGCTGCAGGATGAGCTGGCCAGAATTCACCCGGCAGAGTGCATTGTTCCTGAAGATTCCGCCAAAGACGGTGAACTGCCGGTTGCTCGAGCTGACCTGGGTGGCCCCGTGCTGACCGGTCGTCCGGCGTGGTGCTTTTCGAAGGAAGAATCGCGCCGTCTGCTGCACGAACATTTCGGTATCAAGACGCTGGAAGGGTTCGATATTGAAGACGATTCTCCCGCTGTAACAGCGGCCGGAGCGTTGTTGGAATATATCCGCGATACGCAGAAGTCGGCCCTGCTGCATATCACTCGTCTGGAAAGCTATCGTCGTAATCGGCACATGATTATCGACGAAGCAACTCGACGCAGCCTTGAGCTGACTCATACGATGCGAGACGGCCGTCGCGAACAAAGTCTGCTGGGCACAATTGACGAAACGTGTACTCCCATGGGTTCGCGGCTGATGGCCGAATGGCTGTCCAGTCCGTTAACCGATCTGCAGCAAATCGGCGAACGTCACGATGCGGTTGACGAGATGGTTGGCGAATTGTCACTGCGTGATGATCTTCGCGAACTGCTGAAAGGCATGTATGACCTGCAGCGGCTGACGTCTCGCGTGGCCACCGGGCGTTGCAGCCCGCGTGACTTAAGCTGCTTGGCACAATCGTTGGGGCAGTTGCCTCGGCTAAAGGCTAAGCTGGCAGAACGCCGCGCGATTCGGCTTAAGACTCTGGAGCAACGGATCGATCTGTGTCCCGAAGTTCGCCATGCAATTACCGACGTGCTTGTCGATGAACCGCCGAATACAGTGGCCGACGGTGGAGTCGTGCGAGCTGGCTTTAGCGCTGAACTGGATGAGCTTCGCGATCTGTCTAAAGGTGGCAAACAATGGATCGCCGCGTATCAAGCGAAAGAAAGCGAACGGACGGGGATCCCCAGTTTGAAGATCGGGTTCAACAAGGTCTTTGGCTATTATCTTGAAGTGACGGGCACTCATTTAAGCAAAGTTCCTGATGACTACATTCGCAAACAAACGCTCAAGAATCAGGAACGCTACATCACTCCGGAACTAAAGGAATACGAAGACAAGGTTCTGCGAGCGGAAGACAAGAGTAAGGCACTGGAACAGGAAATTTTCAGCAAGCTGAAAGAGCAGGTTTCTGAGCATGTGGCTCGAATTCTGCTGACTGCCGAAGCTCTGGCTGAGATCGATGTGTTTGTTGGTCTGGGTACGCTTGCGGCCGCTGCGGGATATTGTCGGCCGGAAATGACCGAAGATTCCGTGCTTGATATTCGCGAAGGTCGGCATCCGGTGTTGGATCGGTTGATGGCTGCGGGTGAGTTCGTTCCCAACGATGTGCGTTTGGGCGTTGATTCAAGTGCCACTGCGGAAGCAACTGAAGAATCGGGCAAGGCAAAGGTGAATGCCACCGGTCGAGTTCAGATTATCACCGGTCCGAACATGGCCGGTAAAAGTACTTATATTCGACAAGCCGCATTGCTGACGATCATGTCGCAGATGGGTTCGTTTGTGCCCGCCAGCGAAGCTCGCATCGGCATTGCGGATCGAGTGTTTGCCCGAGTCGGTGCGAGTGATGAACTCGGCAAAGGGCAGAGTACCTTTATGGTGGAAATGACCGAGACGGCTCGCATTTTGAATAGTGCTTCGTCGCGAAGCGTGGTGATTCTGGACGAAATTGGTCGAGGCACCAGCACATATGACGGCATTTCGCTGGCGTGGAGCATCACAGAAAATCTGCATGACGAACTGCAGTGCCGCACGATGTTTGCGACTCATTATCACGAGCTCACGGATTTGACAGCCACGTTAAAGCACGCTTCCAACTGGCATGTTGCCGTTCAGGAAAATAACGACGACGTTATTTTTCTTCATCGAGTGATCGAAGGTGCCGCTGGTCGCAGTTACGGTATCCATGTTGCGAAGTTGGCGGGAGTTCCTCGCAGCGTCACCGAGCGAGCGGCCGCGATTCTTGAGATGCTGGAAAGTCAGCACGTCAATTCCGACGGCAAGCCGACCGTGCCGGAACGGAAAACAACTCGCCAGAAAAAACGCCAGCTAAGCCTGTTCGAATTTCCAGAAGACCCATTGCTGGACGAAATTCGCAACCTGAAAGTTGACGAAATGAGCCCCAGAGAAGCCATGGACGAACTCTACCGCCTCCGCCAACAACTGTCCTCGCGCGATTGACGCTGCTTGCCGTGTACTTGGCTTCTACCGGACGAATTGTATTCGGCAATTGAGCATCGGGTACGAACTTAATCTTCGCTAGTTGTTGGTGTTGCCCTGTTGGCTTCGACCTCATTAGAGTCTTACTCAAAATGATGCGTGCACGGTGCGTGCATGTTGGCCGTAGCGACAACGGAGCGGCTCGACGATTCGAGCGTTCCATGTCTTTCTGCGTGCCACGCCACTTGGTCAAGGGCGAAGCCCTTGTTGGGAATGTCAGGAATTGAATATGGATCTTCAGGAATTGAGGGATGCGAATCAGAAGCGGCATGTGGAATGGGCGAAGGACGCGGATATTCCGCTTTCGTTTCGAGGAATTGAACTTGCTGGAGAAGCTGGTGAGGTCTGCAACGAACTGAAGAAGATCGAACGAACTCGGTTGGGAATGGTGGGCGGCAAAGTTGGCACACAGGATCTTCAGGAAGAGCTTGCAGATGTTCTGGTTTGCGTCGACCTGATCGCCATGGATCTAGGGATCGATCTGGGGGAAGCTCTGCGAGCGAAATTCAATAAGACATCGGAAAAGTATGGGCTGGCAACGCGACTTTGAAGACTGTGCGATTGGGATTTGGGAAGTCAACGAGCTCCCGTATTGCTTCAGTGGTTGCCGCGTTATTCGTTGCTCCAGAATCCTTTGAACACAGATAGCGGATCAGTCGTTTCCGGATCGCTGCCGGCTGGCGCGAACTTCCACAGCCAGAAGTCTTTGAACAGAGCTGCCGGTTCTGGAGCGATGCGATTGTTCCAGTAAATGCGATCGTTGTTGATGATGGCGGTTCGTGATGTTTCCCATTCGGCTATGACTTCGCGGAACCAGGCGTCGTGTTTTTGGGTTAAGGATTTCACGAGTTCGGGGTGTTTCGCGGCGACATCGTGACGTTCTTCGGGGTCTGTGTTGAGATCGTACAGGTTTGGCTGTGGCTGTGTCGTCGCGATGGGGGGTGCCAGTTGCCGGTCCAGCGGCATTTCCCAGTGAGCATGAGTGATGCCTCGCAGATATGAAGGATTGTCGCGGGCGGAATCTTTGGTCATCGTGGCGGCGTCGCCGGGCCAGTAAAGCTTCCATTGGCCTTCGCGAATAGCGGCGTTGGCATGTTGTACGGGAGCGTAGCGGTTGCGTTGAAACATGAGCGAACGCTGAGATAGTTCCGGTGCTGGATTGCCCAGCAAAAGTGGCATGATGTTGGTTCCGTCAAAAGGCTTGCCCTCGCGGTTGTTGCCTGGGTCATTGCTTTGCTGATTGCCAGTGAGGCTTAGAAGCGTTGGCAACCAGTCGCAGCCATGCACGGGCGTATTGAGGATTTGACCTTCCGGAATGTGACCAGGCCAGGCGGCGATGCAGGGAACTCGAATGCCACCTTCCAGCGTGTCTTGTTTCTGGCCTGAAAATTCACCGTTGAATCGCTTCTGCGAGCCCAGTAGTGCATCCTTGCCAAGCATTGGTCCGTTATCGCTGGTGAAGACGATGACTGTGTTGTTCCAGAGGTGCTTGTCCTTGAGTGTCTGGAACACGCGGCCTAATCCCGCATCCATAGATTCAATCATGGCATACGTGACAGCCACTGCCTGGCTGGTGTCTTTGCCAAGCCGCTTGCGGTACTTTGCAATCAATTCTTCGGGAGCCTGCAACGGACTATGTGGCGCATGATGGGCGAGAAATATCGCAAAAGGCTTACGGTCGTGTTCGCCGATGAAACTTATCGCTTCATCGTTCAGGGCGTCGGTCAGGTAGCGTCCGTCGTGAGGCACGGGCTTGTCGTTATGCAGCAGGTTCCATTTGAAGTAATCCTGACCACCATTTGCAAATCCGAAAAACAGATCGAAGCCTCTGTGATGAGGCAGGTAGTCGCGACAATACAGTCCGTTGTGCCATTTGCCGATGAGTGCCGTGGAGTAGCCTGCAGAACGGAAGTGGTCGCCAAAGGTTTGCTCCGACAGATCGATGCGATCCAGCCCTCGATTGCTGGGCACATCGATTGCTCCCGTGCGATGATTGTAGCGGCCGGTCAGGTATCCGGCTCGCGCGGGCGAACACAGGGGCGATGGAGAATAGTGCGCTGTCAGGCGAATTCCCTGAGCCGCCAACTGGTCAAGACATGGCGTGTCGATGTGGGGGTTCCCATAGCATCGTAAGTCTCCCCAGCCCAGATCGTCCGCAAGAATGAACAGAATGTTCGGCTTTGCCGAAGGTGAAGATTCCCGGGCGGTCAATGAGTCAGCGGTGTTCATTAACAACAAAGAAAGTACGATTCGCTGGACCATTTTCATGGTTGCGTCCTTAAGCGTAGTTTTACGTGTTTTAGGTCCATGACCTCATTGCCGGCTATATTCAGCGGTTGAATTGTTAGTGTGGCTGGACCCTTTGGTAAGCTGAGTGTCCCCACGTTTAGTGTGCTCCAGTTGCGATTCCGGTATCTTGTTTTGCCTCTTTCGTCGCGGTGTGGCAGTGGGATTTCGATGGCGTCACATTCCGGAACGACGGCGGATAGTGTCTGGTCACCAACGCTGATTTGAATTTGCGAACCGGCCTCGTGTTTGGGGCACCCAATAGCAAGCTCTATGTCGTATTTGCCGCTATTCAAGACTTCAATTTCGAACCAGACTTTCGCATCCTTAGTTGTCCAGCCAGTAAGCCAGTCGTTGGCGAAACCGGGGCCGTTGGCAAAGTGAAGTGGCTTGTCATAAAACGCCTGAGGTGCATGCAGTTCCACAGGGTTGTTTTGGGAATGGCCGATCGGAAGTGGAAAACGCTGCAGGCCTTCACTGGAAATGTCAGTGAACCAGTCGTCGTAACGCGTGCTGAGTTCCCTGACGATGTCTGAATTGGCTGCGGCGATGTTGTCCTTTTGGCCGGGATCATTCTGCATGTCGTACAGTTGCCAAGCCTTTGCGGTGTCATCACTGGCTTTGGCGCTGGAACCACCTGCGGGGCCTTTGATTTCTTTGACAAGGCGGTACCGTTGCGTGCGGACGGCTCCTGGAAACTTGTTGGTTTCGTCGATGGGGTTGTGTGTGAACAACGTTCGTTCCGGCCAATCACTGCTGTCTGTTGTTTCCAGCAATGGCCGCAGACTGACTCCATCCAGTTTGGGGCCTGCTGAGGGTTTGGCGCCGCAAAGATCCAGCAGCGTGGGCAGAATATCGATGTGTGAGGCAATTGGTGCCACGTCGTGTGGTTGCCATTTTGCTGCGGGCCAGCGGACAAACAAGGGAACTCGGCTGCCACCTTCATGCACGCTGGTCTTGCCGCCACGCATACCAGCGTTGTAGGTTTTGACTCCCGCCGTGCCGCCGTTGTCTGTTAGAAACAGTACGATTGTGTTGTCGGCAATTCGTTGCTGGCTCAGATGATCAAGCAGTCTGCCAACGTTGTCGTCGATGTTTTCGCACATGCCATAAAAAGCTGCCAGAGTGTCGTCGAGTCCCTTCGCTTTGAACTTGTCGAAGTATTTGTCGGGCACCTGATACGGGGAATGCGGCGAGTTATAGCTGACGTAACAGAAGAACGGCTGAGACTTTTGGGCAGTGATATACCGGATCGCTTCGTCGGTCAGCACGTCGCTGATGTAGCCTTGCGTCTGTTCCGGTTGTGATCCTCGCAGCAGGGTGGCATCAAAGTAGTTGTTCCAGTGTCCGTTATTGAAACCAAACGCTTCGTCGAAGCCCTGGCCTTGAGGTGTGAACGGATACTGTTCTCCATTGTGCCACTTGCCGATACAGGCCGATTGATAGCCTGCGTCATGAAGAGCTTCAGCGATTGTGACTTCAGATGGCTTCATGGCTTCGCGGTTATGCGTGACGCCATGGCATCCCGTTCTTAGCGGCCAGCGACCGGTGAGTAATGCGGCTCGCGTGGGTGCACAAAACGAATTCACATAGAAGCGATCAAAGCGAACGCTCTGGGATGCAAGCTTGTCGATCTGAGGGGTTTGCAGGTGCGGGTTGCCGTTTACGGAAAAGTCGCCGTATCCCTGATCGTCGGTGATGATCAGCAGGATATTTGGTGGCGGCGAAATCCCGTCAGCGGTTGCGATGTTCTGCGGTGAATCAATGGCGATGAATAGAGTTGCCAAAGCAATCGTAATGAATTTCATGGTGAGAAAACTTCTGCAGGCTAGAGGGGGAACGCAAGCTGGCGTTGCCCTGATTTCGTGAATGGAAAGTCAGCTTGGAAGCCAGTGGGGAACTGGGACAGTTCACTTTGATGTTGGCTTAAGTGGCGCGATTGTGAAGGGGGGTTAGTCTTTTGGATTCAAGACGGGCTCCCATCCTGGGCTGACGATCGGTCCTGTTTTTTGAAGCAGTTTGGCGTGTTTTTGGATGGTGGCTTGCTGGTCAATTTCATTCGCCAGATTCTGTGATTCGATCGGATCAGTGTCGTGGTCGTAAAGTTCCCGAGCGACAGTTTCACCAGTCTTCCAGTCGCGCCATTCTGTGTAGCGATAGCGTGGAGTTCGAATGGAGTATCCCATCGTTTCCGGAGCATCAGTGTAGTACGCGGGTCTGGGGTGCTGCGTCAATGCGCATTCGCGAATTGAATTGTCCGGCGATGTCAGCAGCGGCACCAGGCTGACACCTTCAACGTGATCTGCTTTCGGAACTTCACAGAGTTCCATTAAGGTCGGGTAAAGGTCGAGTAGTTCCGTGACGGCATTTGTGGTTTTGCCGGCAGTGTCTATTTTTGGAGTGCAGATCATTAATGGGACGCGTGCGTCCAGTTCGAAGTTTGATGTTTTGGCCCACAACGTTTGTTCGCCCAGGTGATAGCCGTGATCTGACCAGAATACGATGACCGTGCTTTCCGACAGTTGCTGACGTTCGAGTTCATCCAGCACTTTACCGACTTGTGCATCGAGGTAGCTGATATTGGCAAGGTAGCCATGTCGGATTTCACGAACAGCTTCGGGCGTCAGAACTCGCGACTTGTTACCCAGGATTTCTCGACTGTTGTGCCATGCAACCCGTGGGGCATCCGTGGGCCAGTTTGGGTTTTCGGGCATTGAGACATCGTTCCGTTCATACATGTCCCAATATTTTTTTGGGGCGTTGAACGGTGAATGCGGTTTCCAGAATCCAACGGCCAGAAAAAATGGCTGCGACTTTGTCTTAAGCTGTTTCAGGCTTTCAACCGCCAAACTTGCGACTCGCCCGTCATAGTAGGCTTCGTCCGGTACGTCGAGACATTCGCACTTGGGATCTATGGCAGGATTCTTTTCGACAGGTTGGTTTACCTGCGGTTTGTCATCGCCATGATTGGCGTAGTGCATGACAGCAGGCACGCTCCACGAGTCGGGATCGCCTTCAATCTCCTGCCTGAAGTTGTGAAAGATTTTGCCGATGTTCTGTGTGAAGTAGCCGTTGTTTTTGAAATGCTGAGGCAGTGTGACGACATTCGGCGTTGTATGTCGAAAGTGCGTGGGAAGGTCCCAGATACGTAACGAATCCAGTCGATGGCCGGTAAGCAGGGAGGCCCGCGAGGGATTGCAAACCGCCTGTTGGCAATACGCTTTATTGAAAACCAGACTTCGCTGTGCCAGCCGATCGATATTGGGAGTCTTCACCAAAGGGTGCCCATAGCATGCGAGGTCGTTTCGCAGGTCGTCAGCTGCAATAAACAGTACGTTAAGTCGATGCGAGTCGTCTGCGTGCGATGTGGCTGTGGTTACAAGCAAAGCAAAGGTCAATATTGCAAAGAAGTGTCGCATTGGGATAGACCTTGTGGGGTATGCGGTGTTGTGGGGGGAGTTTTGAATCGTGACGCAGCATTAGTTCTCGTTCTTTAATTCTTCTTCCAGCCATGGACTGACTTTTTCCGCCCATTTTGCGGCGTGTTGTCGAAGCCCTTCGCCGCTGAAGTGAACTCCCTGGCCATTGCGTTCTCGCAAATTGCCTTTGAGTGCATCGCTGTCCGGGCCTTCCTGTGCG
The DNA here is from genome assembly GCA_937916515.1 of uncultured Planctomycetaceae bacterium. Taxonomy (GTDB): domain Bacteria; phylum Planctomycetota; class Planctomycetia; order Planctomycetales; family Planctomycetaceae; genus Fuerstiella. The sequence continues at coordinate 32,701 of CALFSX010000079.1, forward strand.
ATGCCGTCTTGCCAAGTTGCTGCTTGGGCGTTTCGAATGTCGGGGGACGCTTCGTCACCGGGAATGTGATAGCTGGCCTGTGCCACAAACCACGGAGCTTTCCAGCCGATTTCTCGACGAGACGCCGTGATAAGTATTTCCAGATACGTACGATAGAGCTCTCCGGGCAGAGTTCGACTTGCGTCTTTCTGATTGGCGTCACTTTCACCCTGATGCCACAGCACGGCTCGAAAGCCGTTTGGGCCTAAAGGTTTGATTCGAGAAACAAACATGGCGAAGGCATCACCTTTGCTGGCCCATAAACCGTTTGGCAGCTTTTCAACCAGGCGTTCAATTGTAGGTGGATTCGGAAAGATTGATCCTTTTGGTAGCCACTCTCGCACACTGGTGGCACCGATTCCACAGGCGATGAAGCCAATCGGTACGTTGAATTGTTTCTCCAGGGCATCACCGAGTGGCGGGATAAAGCTGCCACGGTTGCCGCTTGCTCCAGGTTGCGGGTCGTTTGCCGCTTGCCAGTGTTTTCCGTCGAAAGTGACAACGCGGTCCGATTGCGGAATTTGCTTTTCTTCGCCATGGTTGGCTGAATTCGACTGTCCGGCAACGACAAAGACTTCTCCGATGCCCACATGGGCAATGGTTGTCTGTGCGATAACGCGATCGTCAGCAACTGCCTGCACTTCAAGTTGGTGCCAGCCACCGGCGGGGGCTGCAAGGCTTGCCGTGAAAGTGTCTTCAGTGAACTTTGCGTCGATGATCTGCCAGTTGGTGTTCTGGCCGGCAATGATCAATCTGGCTCTGATTGTTGGTTTCGCTGCCTGTTCGCTTTGCCAGGTGCCGGCAATTTGCAGTGTTCCCTCATCGCGAGTGGTGCGTTGAGTAACCTGGTAATCCAGTGGCGAATTCAATTGCAATGAAGAAACGGAATTCGCGGGAAGAAGTGTCTTCAGAAATGTGGCTACTTGATGACCAAGAAACTCGTTTCCCGCACCCGTGAAGTGGACATCGTTGGGGTTTTGCAGTTCGGCAAGGCGAGGCGTGATCGTTGAAAACAGATCATCGATGGCGATGTTATGTTTCTTCATGACTATTGCGGCGGCAGTGTTTCGCTGAAGGATTGAATCAGCGGAGTACTTTCCGGCGACATCGGGAATTGGCGTTGTGCTGGCCCAGACGAGTGTTGCTTTTGTTTTTTGCAGGCGTTCTATCAGCTGTTCAAGTCTGTTGGTGTAATCGGCCAGTGGTGTGGCTCGATCGTGAATGCCGAAATTGAAGTGGATGAAATCCCACGTGCCATCCGCCAGCCATGTGTCGATTTTTTTAAGCCCTGTTGAAACTGGTCCGCAGTTGGCTGGAGCACGATGTACGTTGGCAATGCCGGCAAGTTCACGTCTGACGGTTTGCGTGTAGGCTCGAGATACTGAATCGCCAATCAGCAGGATGCGTGGCAATGTCGGATCGTCTGCGACGAAGTCCCATGCATTTGATTTCCCTGCAACTTTTTCTCGCTTGTGAATTGGCAGATAGAAACTGCCTAATTCGGCCTGTAGTGTCTTTTCCCACTGTTGTTGCGAGGGCGTTAAGGTTGCTACCCACGAATCGTACTTTCGATCCAATTCAGCCTGTTCTTGCGCCTGTTTTGCCGCGGCTTCTGCGGCGTTGGTGGGTTCGGTTTGAGTTGTTGTTTGGTTGGGCTGGGCGAATGCAATGGGTGTTAGCAGCAGGACGGCCAGGAAACTGTGAAGCAGGTGAGTCATAAATTCATTCGTTGATGTTTGGGCAGTTGTTTCGCGGAAGTGCAAAACGTTTTAGCGACGCTGACTGTTGATTTCTACTGATTGGCGTCTTGTGTTTGTCTGCGGTGTTTGGCGGATTGCGGAGGGGAATTCTGGCAGCGACTTCATGCACTCTCAATCCGCGTCAGGTGTCACCGTATTTAGTGCTGTGTTTTAATGTCTATGTTGAATGCCGTGTGGGTGTGTAGGTTATGTTACCCTGGTGGTAGCCCGTTCGTGAAAGTTGACAGTAGAATTGTCACAATCGACATTTGCTGCATGATCAGAGTGAGGGGACCCCCGTCGGTTGCTGGTTCGTTGTCAATTCGCAAGGTTTGCCATCGATGGCTCAGCCATGAGCACAAAAATTTCAACGAGGGGCACGACATGACAACATCTGCAATTGATGTTTGGTCTCCACTCACGTCGGTTTGGAGCCACGATGAAACGCCGTTTGGGCGAACGGCAATTGTGAAATATGCGAACGGCACTTCGTTGTTAATGCATGAAGTGGAATGGTCTTCAGACGTACCTGCGATTGTGCAGACGCGATTGAAGCACGAGACGCTGCAGTTTGCCAAAGTCAGAAACGAGCGAATTCGAGTACCAATCGATGTTGAATTTGGTGCCACAAAAGGACGGATTGTTTGTCCATACATCCCGTTGGCGCGATTGGCTGAACAGACTTCCGGCCAGTTGTCCGTCGCTGATACGTTAAGCGTGGCGGCTGACGTTCTTGCTGCACTGCAAAGTGTTCACGAACAGGGATTGATTGTTCGCTGTATTCGACCTTCTGATATCTATCTGGAAGAATCAGAAGGGCCTTTGAGGGCTATCCTGGGTGGTTGCCCCCCATTATCGTTATTGCATGGATTTCGCGCAGAGCAGTCTTTCAGTGATATTTTGATTTATGCGGCTCCCGAAACGTTGGGAGCGTTGGAATGCGATATTCGTGCTCCTGCAGACCTGTATTCGCTGGGAATCGTGCTTTATGAATGTCTGGCAGGTGAGCCGCCGTTTAAGGGGAAGGATTCTCGTGAACTGCTGTTTCATCACATGACGACTCGAGCTCCCGATTTGGCAAGGGTGAGAGCAGACCTGCCGTCAGCATTGTGCGAGATCGTGCATCGATTATTACAGAAACATCCTCGCGACAGATATCAATCTGCTGCTGGCGTTTTGCACGACATTCGGCAGGTTGAAGCGGCGTTTGGAAACGGTCCGGGAGTTGGTCCGGTTCGGCCACTGGTGTTGGGGACCAAGGACCAGCGAGAAACGCTGATTGAGCCAGCTCATGTTGGCCGCGCAGACGATTTGGCAATTATTGAACACGGTTTGGATGCTGCCGTCGGTGGTGAAAGTCAGGCCGTTCTTGTTACCGCGCGATCGGGAGTTGGGAAGTCGCGTCTGTTGATGGAAGCTTCCAGTCTGGCCGTTGCGCGAGGTTGCTTGTTACTGAAAGCTCAGGGGCAGAATCAGGTTGGTTTGCAACCATTGGCGACCGTGAGAGCGGCACTGGACCAATGCGTTGAATTGGTACGCGGCAGTCAGCAGCTTCAGTCGTTGTTGAGTTCAACGTTGAAAGAATATGCGGGCGAGCTTCAGGCTGTTCTGCCGGAGCTTACAGAAATACTGGCGCTCATAGCGCCGGATACAGGAAATCGTGAACTTTCCGATCGCCGAATTGCCGTTGCTCTGGCAACGTTTCTAGGATCGATGGGGGCGGTTGATCGGCCAGTCCTGCTGATTATTGACGACACTCAGTGGGCCGATGACCTGACACTGACGATTCTGGATTGCTGGCGTCTGGCCGGGCCGGAAAGAACTTTGTTGCTGGTTGGTAGTCGGCCATCCGAACGGCTTACTGAACAGTTGCGAAACAGTCTGAAGTTCATTGCTGAAATTGAACTGGCTCCACTAAACCGTGAGCACACAGATCAACTATGCGAGTCAATGGCTGGCACCTTGCCGCCGGAGATTCTTGATGCCGTGTGGGGGCTGGCGTCTGGCAATCCCTTTGCGACATCTGCTGTGTTGCGCGGGCTGCTTGAAAGTCAGGTGCTGACTCCTACAGAAGACGGCTGGCAGGTTGATCGGGCTGAGTTGCGTAATCTGCAGATGTCCGGCGAGGCGGCTGAGATTCTGAAGCAACGACTTGTGCGTTTGCCTGCCGAGTCGCGTCGCCTGCTGGCGATTGGTGCTGTACTGGGGAAGGAATTTCCCATTGAAACGGTGGCGACACTTGCTGGTGTTTCTTACGAAACAGCTCTTGGTCAGCTTGCAGAACCTCGCGATCTGCACATGATCTGGGAAAAGGCTGTCGACGGTCGCTGCCTTTTTGTTCACGACCAGATACGTGATGCAATGCAGCAGTCATTGACTCAGGATGAGTTGATCCGCATTCATCTTTCTGCTGCGGAGCATCTTGCTACAACGTCGCCAGACAGCCACTTTGAAATTGCGTCTCATTATGATGCGGCCAGTTGTCCTGAGTTGGCGCTGCCATCAGCGATTAAAGCGGCTGCATCAGCTCGCAGTCGTCATGCTTTGGGGGTGGCTGAGGAGCAGTTTTTGATTGCTCTTCGAAGCTGTGAAGCGATTGATCAGGAACCAGGCTTCAACATTCTAAGTGGGATGGGTGACGTCCTGATGTTGAGCGGGCAATATCTGAAAGCTCAACCTTTTCTGGAAGCTGCCGTGAAGTGCGCGGACTCGCCGGTAACGGAAGCTGAAATCTGCCTGAAGCTTGGCGAATTGGCATTCAAACGCGACGACAAAGATGAAGCGGTTGAGATCTGGGAATCGGCTCTTCGAAAGCTTGGTGGAAAGCTTCCCGCCGAATGGACGATGCCGTTTCACGCGTTCAAAGAAATTGCCACACAAACACTGCATAGTTTTTTTCCAGGGAAATTTCTGCGAACCAGTCCGGTTGAAGCATCGTTGCGAGACCGTCTGGCATGGCGATTGTACAGTCGATTGGCCTACGGTTATTGGTACCTGAAGGGCCAAATGCCACTGTTATATGTTCATCTGCGAGGCATGAACCTTGCGGAAAAATTTGTGCCAACTGCCGAGTTGGCTCAGGCCTATTCAGAACATGCTCCAGCCATGAGCTTGATTCCGCTTAGTCGTCGTGGCATTGCATATGGCCGGCGTTCGTTGGAAATTCGCACGGCAATGGAAGACGTCTGGGGGCAGGGGCAGTCTCTGCATTTTCTGGCGATTGCACTGTATTCGGCGGGCAGATTTGAAGAGTGTATCGACGTGGGTCGTCGCAGTGTTCGTATTCTGGATCGTGCCGGCGACTTTTGGGAAAAACACATCGCCCAGTATCAGGTGGCCGCATCGCTGTATCGTCTGGGGCGGCTGACGGAAGCCGTTCAGCTGTGTCGCGAAGCGTACGATTCCGGACTTGCGGTTGGTGATGATCAGGTTTGCGGAAATATTATCGAAGTCTGGGCACGTGCGACTGACGGCGATTTGCCAACGGAAATTGTACAGCGAGAGCTTGAACGCCCACGCGCTGACGTGCAGGGGCGGGCTCACGTCCTGTTGGCTCACGGTGTAAAGCTGTTTGGCGACAACCGCAACGAAGACGCAGTGGCGGCGTTCGATGAAGGCATTCGCATTACTCGCGAAGCTGGAATTCAGAATTGTTACACAGCCCCGCTGTATGGTTGGAAGGCGACAGCATTGCGAATCTTTCTTGAACAGGATTCCCCGCTGACCAGAGCTCAGCGACAACGCACGATTCGGGCGCACCGTTCTGCGGCTCGTAAAGCTGCGGCGGTGGCCTTGCGGTTTCGTGTAGAGCTTCCGCACGCACTGCGAGAACTGGCGTGGAGTCTGATTTTTCAAAACCGAATTCGCAGGGCTCAGTACCTGTTAAGGTGGAGCATGAAATGTGCTGAGCAACAGGATTCGGTTTTTGAACGTCTGCAAAGTGAACTTGTTCTTCACATGGTGCGAGCTGAACTGAACTTCCCTGGTGCAGCAGACAAGCTGGCTGAAACGCAGGAACGAATACAGGCATTTCGTAACGAGCAATTTCCCAAACGTGTTCAGGCTTCGTTGTCGCTGGTTGATCGATTCGATTCCCTGCTGGAAAGCGGAAGACAGATTGCTTCTGCGTTGGCTCCGCATTCGATTCTGGAAGCAATGATGACGTCCAGTCAGCATTTGCTTCGCAGTGACTACTGCCGAGTTGTTGCAATAGATCAGGCTGGCAACCCCGGGCAGATTTCAAATTCTTTGCGTCCTTATATTCTTCAGGCCATGACTTCAGGAGAAGCCGTCGCTGCCGAGGTTCCCACGGAGGAATTTCGTTCTGTTCTGGCGGCTCCGGTATTCGTTCGCGGTGATGGCGTTGCGTGCATGGTTGTTGGTAATACCGAAGTGCGTGATATGTTCGGGCCGAACGAACTTCGGATTGCCAGTTACATCACAACAATTTCCGGTGCAGCGCTTGAGAATGCAGAAGGGTTCCGCAACCTGCAGAACCTGAATGAAAATCTGGAAAAAATTGTTTCCGAACGGACGGCAACCGTCGAAGCCAGGTCTCTTGAATTGGAAGAAACGGCTGATTATCTTCGTCAAACTCAAACAGCTCTGGCAGCTGCTCGTGATGCCGCCGAAGTTGCCAACCAGGCGAAGACAGACTTTCTTGCTCATATGAGCCACGAAATTCGTACTCCCATCGGCGCTGTACTGGGCTTTACGGAACTGCTGCTGCATGGCGATCAGCCTTTGCACGAAAGCCAGCGTCAGCATTTGGAACGCGTTCACAGTAACGGCAATCACTTGCTGCGGCTGTTGAATGACCTGCTGGATCTATCGCGTATCGAAGCTGGTGAACTGACCATTGAAGCGTTGAGCTGCAACCCATTTGATTTGCTGTCCGATATTCTTGCGTCTTTGCAGTCTCGAGCGATCGATAAAGGGTTGAAGCTGTCATTGTCGTTGGCCGACCGAATTCCAGAAAACATTATCACCGACCCAACGCGTTTCCGTCAGATTATCACCAATCTGGTTGGCAATGCGATCAAGTTCACATCTGTTGGTGGAGTAGATCTGATTGTCGATGTTGATGTTGCATCAGAACGGCTGGTTGTACATGTGAAGGATTCGGGAGTCGGCATTGCACCTGAGGCTCAGGCAGACGTGTTTGAACCGTTTCATCAGGCTGATGAGTCAGTTAATCGAAAGTTTGGTGGCACCGGTTTGGGATTGTCAATCAGTCGGAATCTTGCTGTGGCGCTAGGCGGCGATGTCACGCTAAGCAGTGTGCCTGGTGAAGGCAGCACGTTCTCTGTGTCGATCGCCACCGGGGCGCTGGCGAACGTTGGTTTGCTGACGTTTGCGGAAGCACAGGCGGCTGTTTCGGTTTCTGCCACATGCGCGCTGCCGTCGTTGGATCTGTCGGGTGTCAGGATCCTGATTGCAGATGATATCGACGCCAACCGAGAGTTCTTTTCTCGCACGTTGCAATCGGCAGGTGCTGTTTGTGACGTCGTGGAGAATGGTCAGGAAGCCGTCGATGCGTGGCAGGAAGGCGATTATGACATTGTGCTGATGGACATGCGCATGCCGGTTCTTGATGGCTATGAGGCAGTAAAGATTCTGCGAGATCGCGGAGCCGAATTGCCGATTGTCGCGTTGACGGCAAACGGCATGGCGGAAGACGAAGAGCGATGTCGGGGTGTTGGCTGTTCGGGCTATTTGACGAAGCCTATTTCCATGAACGCCCTGTTGCTGGGAACCGCGGAGCAGGTCGGACGAATGAATGGTGCTGCTGTTTTACAACGGCCTGCTGCTGATTCATCTGTTTGCGTGCCCACTTCAGTGACTGGAAGGGAACATGCAAACGAGCGATCGTTGGTCCGCTTACCGGTTGCCGGCGTTAGTGAGGAAATGCCAACAAACGCTTTCATGCAGGAGATGGCTTCTATGTTGCTGGAGAAGATCAACAATGGAATGCCGGAACTGGTAACTGCGTTGAAAACTCGTGATATAACGTTGATCGGAGAGCAGGCTCATTGGATGAAAGGCACGGGGGGCACTGTTGGATTGCCAATTATCAGCACGATCGGCAAGGCTTTGGAGCAGGCAGTGCAGGCCAGCGATTTATCAATGGCGACAGCAATTGTTATACAACTTCAACAGGCCGTTGAAGCTTTGACTGAACAGATTGCTGAATACTCAGATACCTGAAATTAAACCGGGGCTTTAATGCTGACTGTGCCTGGCGCGATTTGTGTTGGCGCATGATGTTGAGTTGTCAATTCGCGCCGATCACACAATTCTGCTTTACTGAACAAGCGGGTGTGCAGGAGGTCCAGCGGGCAGTCTTTCAGGGCAATGAATAGCGCTGTTTGAAGCACTCGAAATTGAACCAGCCGACTGCCGTTTCGCTTCGCGCGCGGACCGGTCCAGCTTGTTTCTAAAGTTTTTTACCATCAAAATTTGTGTTGTAGGGAAATCCCGAATGCTCCTTTGCCTGTTGCGTATAAGCCACTCAGGGGCCCTATTGTTAATACCACATCCTGGCTAGTTGCCCTGGTTTATTGAAATGGCACTCTTGCGTGGCGGCAATTCGAAGCTGTTCACCCCGAAGAGAATACATTGCGGGCTGCATAGGGAAGCCCCGCGTTTCGGCGACGTGCGCGCGATCCTATTCTGGGTGGAGTGTTAAGCCCCTATTCCACACCCGCACCAGGATCTACTTCAATGAGCACCGAGACACTTCAGCACCAAGATCAAAACCAACACCGTGTTACCTGGACCGAAGACTATCAGCAGCGAGTCAATCCGGAATTGATGACTCGACTGCTTCGAACTGCTATCCCAGTACTTGAATCGTCTGATTGGAGAATTGAGGAAGTGGACGAGGGCTACTGCCAGTCGATCCTTCCGCTGAATTCCCCAACAACCAATCAGCATGGAACTCATCAGGCCGCTCTGATTTCTTTGTCAGCAGACTACACCGGAGGGCTTGCGCTGGCGACTCTGCTTCGAGGGATTCCGTTGGCGGGTGTTCATCGCTGCGATGCAGATGAGTCTGCATCGTTGTGGTTGGCGGGAATGAACGTGAAGTATCGCAGTCCAAGTTCCGGGCATCTGATTGGTGTTTGCAGAATCGATGCAAAAACTGCGGAGTCGATTCAGAGTCGATACTTCAGTGGAAATCGCGTGCTGGCGACGTTGGAGGTGAATTTTTATTCCAACGGCGATCTGGTTGCCGTTGCGGAAATGAAATATTTCGCTCAGCCTACGATGCAATTGACACCAACACCCGGCAGTAAAACTCATTCTGCGTTGTTTAGTCATAAGCTGAAAGCGTCAGCCAGAATGATTGCCGGCCTGCGTGGTCGGACGTCACAGAATTCACGAATTACGGTGCGTTCTGCTGAGTCTGATTTGATTGCCGGCCCGCATGGCCAGTTGCTTGCCAACCGCCTGCAGTCTGTGTTGCCTCAGTTAACCGATATGGTGCTGGCACGCACACAGCACATTGATGAAACTCTTGATGGCTTTGTCGGCGTGAGACAGGTTGTCATGTTGGGCGCTGGGCTGGATATGCGATCGCTGAAGCATGCTGCTGTGCGGCCGGACGTGACATTCTTTGAAATTGATCTTCCGTCAATGATTGCCGAACGAAAGCGAGTCGCAGCTGTTCTGCAACATGAATGCGAGGACCGCCGAGTGCTTCTGGAAGCCGACTTTCGCAGTGACGATCTGCAGGAACTGCTGAACAGTCATCCTCGATTCGACCCTGAGCTTCCCACGATGTTTATCTATGAGGGCTGTTCGATGTACTTTTCTGAACAGGAAAATCGACAGATGATGGACGTGGTCAGGAAGCTCATGCAGAACCCAATGAGCTGCCTTTGGGTCGATTTTGTGAGTCTGGACGTTGCGTCGGGGAAGACGAACAACCGCAACGTTGCGGCTTTTCTGGATGGCATGGAAGAATTGGGTGAGAAGTTTATCTTTGGCGTGGATGATCCCGGCAGCTGGCTGACGGTGTCCGGGCTTGGGCTGGTTGAGACCACTCGCTGCGGCGACTACCTGTGCGAATCCGACATGGTGTTTAATACCTATTCGTTTGCTGTCGCAAAGGTGTGGTAAGTTCCCAGTCGTGTCGTCAGCACGACCGTTTGATGGTCATGTGTTATTACGGTGGGTACAACAGCGGTTGGCACCGAAAGAATCGATTGCAGGCTGATGGCGACGTTCGGTTGGACGTCGCCATTTTTTATGCGCCTATGGCTGTTCTGTTGAAAATGCGTATTGGGGGTTAACCATAGGGGACATCTGGTTGGGTTTGAAACTGCGGAAAAACCCTGATTAAAGTGGGCAGAAGGCGTTGAGCTTACTTCTCATTCGTGTTGTTTGGCACTCGGGAACAGTGGTTACTGTACACCAGTTATGTGGACTGTGCCGACGCTATGGGACATGTTGTATCACCAATAACGGCAGGCGAACCTCTTATGACCAATCAGATGATATTCAAGCTATCCCTGTTTCTGTTGATATCACTTAGCCTGACACCATGCGTCAACGCTCAGGGGGTGTTTGTTTCCGCAACAGGCCCGGTCAATCGTTCGATGGGGGGGGCCGGAACAGCGGCGCCGCTGGAGTCATTGGGGTCGTTGTTTTGGAATCCTGCATCGATCTCAGGGTTGGATGAAGACGAAGTCAGCATCGGCCTTGGGGGTTCGTTGCCTGTGATCCATACCTCGTCTTCCATACCTGGACTTGGCGGTGGCTCAACTCAGGCAGATCCCGGAGTAACGCCACTTCCCAACGTCGGTTGGATTCATCGGCCTAAAGATTCAGCCTTTACATTTGGTTTGGGGATCTTTTCTGCGGCCGGTTTTCGCACGAATTTTCCTGCCAGTTTGACCAATCCTGTATTCGTCCCGCAGTCGAATACTCCCGGTGTGCCTGGTGGATTGGGGCAGGTCTATACTCAAGCCGCTTTCATGCAGTTGATTCCAACAGCAGCGTGGCAGGTAACGGATACGGTTTCTGTTGGAATTGGTCCCACAATTACTTTAGGCGACGTATCGATCGATCCATTGGTGTTCAATGCACCCAACGACGCTGATGCCAGTGGTTCACCACGATACACATCAGGTCGCGGAACTCGCACGCACTGGGGCGGCGGTGTGCAGGGCGGAGTCTATTATGAAGGTACAGACGGATTGCACCTTGGACTGACTGTTAAGAGTCCACAGTGGATGGAAACGTTTCACTACAACACGGTTGATGAAATTGGCCGTCCACAGCCAAAGGGTGTCAATCTGGACCTGCCGATGGTGATTTCATTCGGCACTGCCTGGTCCGGGTGGGAGCGTTTTGTTTTCGCCACAGATGTTCGTTACTACGACTATGCCAACGCTGACGGGTTTGGGCAAAGTGGATTTCGTGCTGACGGTTCCGTTGCTGGTGTTGGCTGGGAAAGCATATTTGCCGTCGCGACCGGGGTTCAGTACGAAGTGAATGAAGACCTGTATCTGCGAGCCGGATATACGTTCAACGAAAATCCGATCCCCGAAAGTCAGGCGTTTTTTAACGTGGGAACTCCGTTGTACTACCAGCACGAAGTTCATCTGGGTGCATCGTATCGACTGACGAAACAACTGTGGCTGAACTTCGCATACACCTATTACATGGAGAACGAGCTTTCCGGCCCGATTGTGACTCCAGCGGGTGCCATTCCCGGATCGAACGTGACCAGCCGAGAAACCGTTCACATTGCCGATGTTGGAATTACAGTTCGCTACTGATCCTGATTGAGTACGTTTTCTTCGCAAGGATCGCAAGTTAAACCGGCGTCTGAATTTCCTGCCGAAACGGATTGGGATACCGGCAAACTCCAGTTTTTACAGGCTTTTGCGACAAACACGGCAATGAACGATAATTGTTTGAATTCAGGTGTAACAGATTTGGTGGGTTTTCGCTGAGGTGAATATACAAGGAAACAAACCACCCAACCTGAAAGCCTGAAATAATGAAGATTTCAACATTTACCGCCGCCATCATCGCTTTGACATTTAGTGTTTTTGTTGCAAACAGCTGCCAGGCAGGGGGCTTTGGTTCCGGAAACTGGGGTAATCGCGGTGGCGGAAGCTCTCAGCAACGATTCGGCGGCGGCTCAAATTCCTCAAGTCGTCAATCCAACGGACGAAGCGTCAGCGGGAATCACAACACGCAGCAGCACAAGCCTGTTCAGCACCACAACCTGAACCACAACGTTCAGCATCACAACAC
>CALFSX010000080.1 GCA_937916515.1 uncultured Planctomycetaceae bacterium
AGCCGCCATTCGCTCTCAGTTGAATGGAGTTGATTCGTTGTTCCACCATGTCCAGGATGACGTGCGAGGATGGTCGCGACACCACCGTCAGCAGGTTGGCCAGCTTGGCATCCTGTCGAAGATGGATATGATTGAATCGACGTTGCACCACCTGATGAATGACGTCGGCGTGCAGCAGGCACCACCACCGGGCGCACACGGCGAAGCTCCGGCTCCTGGCTTTCCAGCTCCGGGCCCACTAACCGTTGCTCCACCACCATCAACACTGCCATAGTGATTGGGCGATAGTCTGAAGAAACAAGGAAGCGATCCGCCTGAACAGCAGATCGCTTTTTTTGTTGAAGGTGCGGGAATGCGGGGCAGCCCAGGGGCTGGCCAACCAGTCGCTGATTTTCTGATTCCTTCTCTACATCTCTACACTGCACTTTGTTGCTTCGCCTTCTTCTTTGGTGCAAAGCGTCCCAGCAAAGCGGGCAGGAAGATGAGGTCGCCGAACAGGGCGGAGGCGATCGTTAGAGCTCCCATGGTGGCGAAAATTTTGTGGTCGCGGGATTCACTGAAGATCACTGTTGAAAAGCCTGCCACCAAGACCGTTGTCGTCATAATTAACGCCGTGCCGACTCCCGTGAACGCCTTTCGAATCGCTTCGTCCTGCGACTCTGTCAGCTCACGCTCTTCCAGATACCGGGTCAAAAAGTGAATCGTGTCGTCCACGGCAATTCCCAGACACACCGTGAAGTTGCACACCATCACGATTTCCAGGTTGTAGCCGGTTAATGCCAGATATGCTCCTGTTAACACCAGCGGAAACATATTAGGAATGACGGATATCAGTCCCAGGAGGATCGACCGGTAAACAATGGCCAGCACCAGAAAAATAATCACCGACGCCGTGCCGAGGCTTTTGGCAAGGTCGACCACAATCTGATACAGGTTTCGCCACCGCCAGACGGCTCCACCATCCAGTTCGAAGTTGAAATCCGGGTGAGCATTCTTAATCGCCGCCAGGCCGGATTCAACGCGTTCAAAAACCGGGCCGTACGCAGCGATGCCCAAATCCTGAACTCGAAAGTTCACCACAGCTTTGTTGCGTTCCGGAGTAAAGAAAGCTCGCTTTAATGGCGGCGGCAATAATTCCATCAGCGACATGCGTTCTGCGGCTGGCCCGCTGCCTGGTTGTGCGTCAATCAAATTGCGAATTGACAGTGGTCGCCCGATCAGCGACTCTGACTTCAGCAGGTCATCCACTTCAGAAATCGCCAGCAGGACTTCTGCAGAATCCGATGGCACAGCGTCTGTCCATGAAACATCGACGCGAGAAAATTCCAGGCCTCCAAACGCCTTGTCCATATGATGCAGGGCAATTGTGGCTTCGGCCTTTTCCGGCAGCCCGTCGCTTTGCCGCTGATCTGGCGTAAGGGTCATCGACACAGCAAACAGCGTCGCCGTGCAAACCACCGCCAGAACGCTCACCATCGATCGTCGCCGCAGTACTGCGTCGATGATGATTGTGATGCGGCTCAGGTTCTTATCAATCAAGCTGTTTTCAAGGCCAACGTGAATCTTGCGTCCCAGCCAGGTCGAACATAAAAACGGAATGACGGTGACCACACTCACAAACGTCAGGCAAACTCCAATCACGCTGCACATACCAAACTGCCGCACCCATTCGGAATCGGCCATGGCCAGCGAACCGAACCCAATGGCCGTCGTCAGAGATGTCAGAAAGCAGGCCATGCCAACCTGCTGAATGCCCGTGCGAGCCGCATCTTTTTCCGGCATTCGGGCAGCTCGCAGTTTGCGAATCTGCACCATCAGATGCACGCCGTCCGTCAGTCCGACAAGACTGATCAGCACCGGCAGAATCACGTCAATCAGCGGGTTGTTGTCGTATTCAAGGAAGCGAACAATCCCCAGTGTCCAAAACACGCCCAGCACAGGAGCCACCGCCACAATCATGACGGCTCGCACACCTCGAAACAAAATCACGGTCATCAGCAGAATCACGCCGTAGCCGATAAGCTGATACTTCAGCTGGTTCGCTTCGTGCGATTCAATCGCCGCGATTGTCGCTGGCACGGAACCTGTCACTTGAAACGTAAGCTTTGCTGCAGGAAATTGCTTGACCGTATTTTCTGCGGTCAAGCGAATTAAGTCCGTGGCTTCTTTGTCGTCCAGCACATGGGGAAAATTCAGGCTTAGCAGCATCAGCAAAGTCCTGCCATCGTTGCTTAGCAGCTGCCCGCCCACCAGTGGATGCTGCATGGCTTTCTGCCGAGCCGCTTCAAAGCGAGTTGCCGAAGCTTCTGACCGAGGAAACAGAGGTTCCGGCAGGCCGAAGATATTCAGCGGCGGAATGAGGTCCATCCAAACAACTTGCCCCACCTGATCCAGAGCTTCAAGGTCATCAACGACCTGCCGCAACGCCTTGGCGTTTACCTCCGTAAAGAAGTCTTCTCCATCAACAACCAGCACGACATCAGATCTGGACAACGTAAACGGACTGACGTTCGGGACGACTCGCCGATCGGCTGATTGCGTTTGATTCTCATCAACGGCTTCGGTCTGTGCTGGCACCAGCTTGTCATAAAGCCGATAAGGCAAGCCCGGATCGATGTAGCCGACCAATGAGATTCCGGTAATGATCGCCAGCAAAAGCAGAACGGCCCAACGCTGATCGACCGTCCAGCGTGCCAAAGTGTTGAATGTTTTGCTCATGATGATACAGGAATGACCAGGGTGAGATGTCTGACAGTGTCGTGGCAATTAACAGGTTGAACGTGTTGGTGCTTCAGGCACGGAAACCTGTGAACGCCCCGGTTCGTTGTGAGATCTCAAGGAAATGAGGGCTTTACTGTTTGACCCGACTCGTAGAGGAGGTTGGACGCACCTTTCCGCTGTCCTTTTCTTCGAGTCGGGTTAAACGAATCAATTCAAGCCGTGTGCAGAATCAGGTATGGATATTAGTAAAGGGCATCCGGGGTTGCTGCGAGCCACAACTGAAAACAGGGTTTCCTTCGCAAGCTCAGTTCAATCCCGTCCGGCCACTCGGCAAACCAATCACAAACTTTAAGGGAACAGGCTCTCAGCAACTTCACGAATTTCTGCCTTGGTAGCGACGCCATCGTTATCGGTGTCGAAGGTTTCAAAGCCAGCAAATCGGCGAACAACAATGGGCGCTTCGGATCTGATGATTCTGCCGTCGCCGTTGGTGTCCATCTTGCTGAACACTTTGGCCACATAGTCTTCAATCTTTCGCTGGCGAACCATGGCTTCTGCAGGCGAACTTTCAGTGGCCTGTTTGTCTTTTGATTCAGGCTTCACGCGAGGTTCAGCGACCTCAAAAAATGCGACTGCCATTTCTTCCCACGTTTGATCGCCCCACGTGACCCACTGTTTGGGGTCGGGGTTGAACGGGTTCGCCGCAGAATTATCAAAGGCTGCTTCAAACCTTAAAGAATCCATGTTGGCCAGCGGAATCGGTTCCTGTAATACATAGGTGTGCTGCCAGTTAAAGTCGTAGCCTGGCACGCTTAGCAACACACTGTCGTCGTCGTTGCCCGCAAACAGCCGAAACGATTTTCCTCGATAATGCATGTGAGGAGTTGCGGCCAGAAGCTCGGCATGTTCCGGCAACCATGGCACTTTAGCTTTTACCAGGTGATCATCGGCGTTCGGTGGAATTTCGAATTCCTGGTTCAGAGCGATCAGCGTGTAGACTTCGTGAGTGATGTCTTCTTCTTTGCCAAACAACAGTCCGACGCTGGTGGTGTCTTCTGCGGCAGTGCCGTTGGGAGTGTAGTGCATCTGGAAAACGAACTTCGAACCGGCTGGCACCTTGCGAGCTCGACCTGCCGGCAATGGAATCATTCGCTGGCCGGGAACATAAGCACTCAGCCACCCGACACCTCGAAAGTTGGCTCCATCCGGCGGACGCACGAAGACGATGGCGTGATGCACGACGGAACGTTCGCCCGGAATTACTTGAGCAGCGGTGATCCACTTGTCTTCGTCAAATTGCGGATCAACCACAAAGTACTGATATTCAACCGTACCATCGCGAGGCACGGTAAATGGGCGATCTCGCATGGCCACCACCCGATCCGGCTGTTGTTCCAGTTGCCAGCCTTCGACATACTTGGCGGGCTGTGGCAGGTCTGACTTGTCACCTTCTTTCAGACCGCCGGCAATCCAGTCGCGAATGATTTGCTTGTCAGAATCGGGCATGTGGCGGCAGTTGGCGAAATCGCCATAGCTGGGGTCAGCGTGCCATGGAGGCATGCGGCCATTGTCGATGGTCTCCAGCATCGTTTCAGACCAGCCAACGACTTCGTTGTAGTCGTTCATGGCGAACGGGCCGATTTCTCCATTGCGATGACATTCGACACAATGAGCCTGAAGCACGCGAGCCACGTGTTTGCTGTAGGTGATGTCGTTTTGAACCAGCGGGCGATCGGCAGGTGCAGCAACCTTGCCGATGATACAGCCCAGTGCGGTGGTTTTGGCGACGGTGACCGGTTTCCCCGCCAACAATTCGTCGATAGCGATTTGCAAGTCCTGCCGCGTGGCCGCCGCCTTGACGATTCCTGGAGCGTACTGGTCGTCGACGCGTCCCTGGTAACGCAGATTGCCAGCAGCATCGATAACGAATACTTCGGGAGTTCGCACGGCTGCGAATTGATCGGCAATCAGGTTCGCTTTGTCGTGAACCATGGGAAACGAAACGGACAGGGATTCCGAATACTGTTGAATGTCGGCGATCGAATCCTGGCGATTGCTGTTCACACCCACAAATTGCACGCCCTGCGATTTGTAAGTATCGGCCATTTGCGAAAGTCGCAAAGCGTAAGATCGAGCCATGGGACATTCGGCTCCCAGAAAGCAAACAACCGAAAGCTGATTCGCCGGTTGTCCGGGAACCGCCACAGTGTCGCCAGTGATTGAACGTGCAGAAAATTCGTAGTCGGAAGCCCGGCACGCAGGAGCGACCATTTGCACAGCCAGC
This sequence comes from uncultured Planctomycetaceae bacterium, assembly GCA_937916515.1. Taxonomy (GTDB): domain Bacteria; phylum Planctomycetota; class Planctomycetia; order Planctomycetales; family Planctomycetaceae; genus Fuerstiella. The sequence goes on from CALFSX010000080.1 coordinate 5,006, forward strand.
ATCAGTGTCAAAATATGTTTCATAGAAACGTCTTCGTGTTGTGATTTCAGTTTGTCTGCGAAACGCTGTTGAAGAATTTTTAGCGGCTTATCGCGTGCCGTTAATCTTTACTGTTGACCGCTTTTGCCAGTGACGGTGGCTTCTCTACTCTAATCACACATTCGCCGCGTATGTCAATTTCTAAGTAGCAGTCCCGAAATTACATCTCGACTTGCCAGTAATGCAACTTGCCAAAACTGGTCATGCCAAATCGCGATTCCGTCTAACGTCATGGGATGGCCATCGTGACATCATTTATTGTTGCCAGTTAAGTGAAGTTAATTCGCAACAAATCCTTGAACTGTGAACTGTTGTAGATGGAAGAGAGTCAGTTGGCGCGAAACGTTGTTTGCGAATGTATGAAGTTCAGGAAGCGACCGGAAAATGTTTAGGCCATGAATTTCCGGTCTGAAGTATGTACCGCAGAGGCTGCTGTATTGAAACAGCATCCTGCTCGATGAAAGTTGCCTTGAATATAAGACTGTGCAGAATCCGTGATCGAAACATCCTGCCTGGCTTCACATTTGGAAGCTTTGAATGAACGGTTTCACTTCCCACAACTGAGAAATGAATGCTGTTCGACTCGCCACGCGATGGAAGTCGAAGCGCCGTTGCGAATCGCGCAAGTGGTTGGTTGCAGAGCACTTTTCGATTTGTCATAGTTCCTCGCTGTCCTTCCCAGAGCGATCACGATGACGCAACGGGACTTGTTTAAAACTTCGCTGCAGGTCCGCGATCGCCGCTTGGGCCCGTGGGTTGAGAAATATGAGCATAACTCTGGCAGCAAATTCAATCGCTGGCTTCTTGGAAGGGGGCACGGTCCCTTTTCTTGGTTGGGAAATCTCAGCCGGCGTAGCTGCGTCGATTGCCGCGATCATCCATGCGGCCATTTTGTTTCAGGTCTTTTCCGTTTGCCCTGCCGCCTTTATCTGGCTGGAACGCAAGGGCTCGGGACGAATTCAAGACCGCCTTGGTCCAACTCGAGTTGGCGGACGCTTCGGCTGGCTGCAGTCTTTGGCGGACGGTATCAAGCTGGTTCAAAAGGAAGACCTTTGTCCACCTGTTGCTGACGCCATGCTGTTTAAGACGGCTCCCTATATTGTTTGTCTGTCGTCTTTCGCTGCGTTTGCCGTTCTGCCGTTCAGTGACGGCTGGGTAGCGGTTTCTGCAGATTGCGGTTTGTTCATCATGCTGGCGATTTTGTCGCTGGAAGTGTTCGGCATCATCATGGCAGGCTATTCCAGCGGATCGAAATGGTCGCTGTTTGGTGGCATGCGAGAAGCCGCTCAGATGGTGAGCTACGAAATTCCTCTGGCGATTTGTGCTTTGATCCCGGTTGTTGCTGCAGGTTCACTGAACCTTGGCGAAATCGGTGCGATGCAAAGTGGTCATCTTGGTAACTGGTTCATGTTTCATGACCCCTTCACCTTTGTTGCCTTCTTTATCTACTTTGTGGTTGCCACGGCCGGTTGTAAGCGAGCTCCCTTTGACCTTGCTGAAGCGGAAAGCGAACTGGTCGGCGGATTCCACACAGAATACAGCGGAATGCGTTGGTCGTATTTCTTTATGGGTGAATATGCCAGCATGTTCGCCGTTTGCGGAGTCGCCTCAATTCTCTTCCTTGGCGGATGGCATACAGGACTTCCGGGAGTAGACGGATTTTTGCAAAGCCTGCGGACAAGCGGTGCTGCAACCGACAGCTTTAGTGCAACAGGCTATCTGGCAAATGTTATTGGTGCTGGAGTGTTCGCCACGAAGGCTTCTTTACTTGTGTTCGTGCAGATCTGGATTCGCTGGACTCTGCCTCGACTACGAATTGACCAGGTGATGATCACCTGCCTGAAGTATCTTCTTCCGATCAGCTGTTTTCTGTTTCTTGGTGCCGTGATTTGGCCGTTGGCTTTGTTGTTGGGAACAGGAACAACCACAGTGCTGGAACCAATTGGTGCTCGAGTTGCCGTGGGAATTCCTGCTGCCACTGAAGTTGTGCCGGATGCACCAAAGGAACTTGAGTCACCTGCGGCAGTTGAAGAGCATGCCGAAAATTCGGTAACCAAGCCTGCTGAAGAAGCTGAAGTTGAGCCGCTGGCTGTAGGGATGAACACTGTTGGAATCAACACTGTTGAGGTGCGGCAATGAGTTCGATGTTTACGATCTTTGCCTTGGCGGCGTGTCTTGGTGCGATTGCGGTAGTAATCAGCCAGAGCATTGCTCGAATGGCTTTTTGGCTAATCGTTTCGCTTGGCAGTGTGGCGGGACTGTTCTTTCTTAGTGATGCCGACTTTATCGGTGCCGCTCAGTTGCTGATTTATGTCGGTGGAACTCTGGTTCTGCTGGTCTTTGGGATCATGCTGACTGCAAGTGGTCCGTACATGAAGATTGAAACTTCACCGGCAGAAACAATGATTGCCGGCATGATTGGCCTGCTGTTTTTGTTTATGGTGTTTTCAACAATCAGCGGTGTGGACTGGGAAGGTTCGCGTCAGCAAATTGTGGAAGCAACCGGGCAACCTTCAGGGACCGTCGGGTTTGACGACAATTCAGAAGGCAACACATTGCGACCATTGGGGTTTGCAGTGCTGGGGCTGCGACCTGATCGAGATCTGGCGTCTGGTCAGAACACAAGTCCTGGCTACCTGCTTCCGTTTGAAATTGCATCTGTGCACTTGCTGGTTGTTTTGATCGGTGCGTCTTATCTGGCCAGAGCTAAACGTCGTCGAGACGTGGCTTAACTGAAATTATCCATAGGCACTGAAATGCAGCCTTCACTTAGTAACTACTTGCTTGTCGGAGCCGTCTTGTTCGTTTGCGGAGTCATCTGCATGGCGACAAAGCGAAACGGAATCGGCGTGCTGATGGGAGTTGAATTGGTTCTGAATGGAGCCAACATCAACTTTGTCGCGTTCTCGAAATTCACAGCGCTTGGGCTGGATGGCCAGGTGTTTTCATTGTTCGTTATCGTGCTGGCAGCCGCGGAAGCCGCTGTCGCACTGGCGATCGCTTTGAACTTCTATAACAACCATCTGACAATCGACGTGGATCGCGGCAACAAGCTGAAGGGCTAATAGCTGCGGGCGTTTTGTGTGGTGTTTGTTCGAAATTAGTGTTTGATCTCTGTCTGGAATACCGATGGTCGGCGAAACTCTCAGAAACTATCTCATGATAGCCTGGCTACTACCCTTGGCAGGGTTTGTGGTCGAGATCTTCTTCGGCTTCTACAGTAAGAATCCACGCCACAGCAAAGCTGCCGCGTGGTGTGCTGTAGGCTGTATTGGAGCAGGCTTTCTGTGCAGTTGTGCAGCCCTGGTTACCTGGGGCAACGCCAACGACTGGTGCGCGCTGGAACATCACGACAGCCACGGTGAACACGCTGACGCAGGTCACGAAACTGCTGGCCATGAGCACGGCGAACACGCTGCTGGCGATCATCATGTTGCAGAACCTGCACACAACGCCGCTGCCGCTGGCGAAGATCATGGCCACGAACACGCTGTTGCAGCTGCCTCAGGCGATGCCGCTGATCATGATGACCATGCATCCGGCAGCCAGCAGACAACCTATTCTGGCGTGCTGTATACTCTTGGTAAATTCGGAAGTCTTGAGCTGTCTTTGGATTACTACATCGACAGCCTGACGTTGGTGATGTTTACGATGGTGACATTGATCGCCACTTGTATTCACCTGTTCGCGATGGGCTATATGAGCGAAGAGTTGACCGACGAATATGTCGATCACCAGGCTCACACGTCTGATGGCAAGCACGTTCATCGTCCCGGCCGGTTCTATCGTTTCTTTGCGTTTCTGTCGCTGTTCTGTTTTGCGATGCTGGGGCTTGTGCTGGCGGGTAACATCTTTCAGGTGTTTATCTTCTGGGAACTGGTCGGTATCTGCAGCTTCCTGTTGATCGGCTTCTATACCGAACGCAAGTCTGCCAGCAACGCTGCTAACAAAGCGTTCATCATGAACCGAGTCGGCGACTTTGGTTTCCTGATTGGTTTAATGGTTCTGTGGACGTTCTTCGGAACCTTCCGCTTTGGCGACACAACGAATGCTGAAGGTGTTGTTGCTGAACAGGGTCTGTTCAGCATGGTTCATCGCGATGAAGCCACGGGCAACTTTTTGACGGAACCGATTACCGGCGACGTTTTAATCACCGACAACCATGGTCACGCCCTGCAACAGGACGGACAGAATCGCAGCATTCCTTACTACCTGCTGGTTGTGGCTGGTTTGGGAGTCTTCGCGGGATGCGTGGGCAAGAGTGCTCAGTTTCCTTTGCAAACGTGGCTGCCTGACGCGATGGAAGGTCCGACTCCGGTTTCGGCTCTGGTTCACTCCGCCACCATGGTCGCGGCGGGCGTGTATTTGACAGGTCGCTTCTTCCCGATGTTTGTTCAGGAAGTCTTGCTGACGATTGCCTACATCGGCTGTATCACTCTGTTTGTTGCCGCCACAATTGCAGTGGTTGCTACTGACATTAAAAAGGTTCTGGCTTATTCCACCATCAGTCAGCTGGGCTATATGATGCTTGGTTTGGGTGTGTTTGGTTGGGGAGCTGGCCTGTTTCACCTGATTACTCACGCCTTCTTCAAGTCATTGATGTTCCTGTGTTCTGGCAGCGTGATTCATGGATGCCACCACGAACAGGAAATGCCCAAGATGGGTGGCCTGCTGAAGAAGATGCCGATTACCGCCATCACGATGTTGGTTGGCGTATGTGCGATTGCCGGTTTTCCGATGTTGTTCGGTCTTCACTTTTCTGGATTCCATTCCAAAGACGCGATCGTGGCTTCGGCTTTGGCGTTCATGAAAGCAAATCCGTCACACTTCCTGCTGTTCTTCATTCCGTTGCTGACAGCCGGTATCACTGCGTTCTACATGTTCCGATTGTGGTTCTACACATTCTGGGGCACACCGCGAGACCACCATGTTCACGAACATGCTCATGAATCACCATGGATCATGACGGTTCCGCTGCTGATCCTTGCTCCATTGGCCTGGCTGTGTGCCTACGGTGGAGAATCCGGTCCGCTTTATCTGATGTTGACCGGCGATGCTCCTTCGCATCTTGCTAATGGCGTGGCGGCTGCAACTGAAGGTGGCTTGGTAATGCCCGGACACGAAGCCGTGCATGCTGTGCACATTCAAGCTGGTTTGCTGGCATTGGCAGCCGCGTTTTCGGGTGCACTGATTGCTTACATTCTTTATGGCACGAATCTGGTCAACGTTGAGCAGATGAAAAATCAGCTTTCCGGCATTCACGGTTTTCTGGCCAACAAGTGGCACTTTGACGATCTTTACGATGCATTGTTTATGAAGCCAGCTCACAAGGTGGCTGCGTTTTGTGCATGGTTCGACAAGACAGTTTTCGACAGCATTCTTCACGGATCTGCGAAGCTGGTTGTGCTTGTGTCTCAATGGGACAGAATCTTTGATGAAAAAGTGGTTGACGGTTTTGTCAATCTGCTTGGCACTTCTACTCAGTCGGTTGGTCGTTCCTTCAAAGTGGTTCAGACCGGTCGTCTTCGTCAATACGTAATGTTTATCGTGCTGGGTGTCGTCGCCCTGTTTGCCGTCGTGTTTACAACCTTTCCGGGTTAACACAACAACGTCGACGAACGTGACTCCATTACAACTAAGTTGGTCCAGCTCTTTCGCTGTGGTTAAACAATGACTCCAGAATTCCTTCTCACCGCTATCATCTTCCTTCCTGCGATTGGCGCACTGGTTTTATCCATCATTGATGGTAAAGCCGTTGATGCGATCCGCTTTATGTCGCTGGGAGTGACCATTGCCACCTTCGTGCTGACGTTGATGCTGTGGATGCAGTTCGACTACGAAACTGCGGGCATTCAGTTCGAAGTATCGAAGGCATGGATTCCCAACTGGAATATCTTTTACCGACTTGGCGTCGATGGAATCAGCCTGCCGCTGGTCGTCCTGACCAGCCTTGTCAGCATGCTGTCCTGCGTTGCTTCATGGAGCATCAATAAGCTGCACAAAGGCTACTTCATGCTGTTTCTGTTGCTGGAAACCGGCATGATGGGCGTATTTCTGTCGCTGGACTTCTTCCTGTTCTTCGTGTTCTGGGAAGTCATGCTGTTGCCAATGTACTTCCTGATCGGAGTCTGGGGCGGTCCTCGCAAAGAATACGCGGCTCTGAAGTTCTTCCTGTACACTCTGGCTGGCGGCGTGTTGATGCTGATCGCCATGTTGATGTTTTACTTCAACAGTGGTGGTACTGAACACAGCTTTAACCTGATTGAACTGGCCAAAGCAGCAAGTGGTACCAGTGACCATATCACCGGATTCCTGAGCCCAAGCATGCAGATCACTGCATTCGTGCTGCTTTTCATTGGCTTCGCCATCAAGCTGCCAGCGTTTCCTGTGCACACATGGTTGCCTGATGCTCACGTGGAAGCCCCAACACCAATCAGTATGATTCTGGCCGGTGTTTTGTTGAAGCTGGGTGGTTACGGCATCATTCGCATCGCTTTCCCGCTGTGTCCATATGGAGCTGCCTATGCGGCTTATGCGTTGGTTGCCATTGGCGTAATCAGCATTATCTATGGTGCTCTGGCTGCTCTGGCACAAACCGACTTCAAACGACTTGTGGCCTACAGTTCTGTCAGCCACATGGGATATGTATTGATTGGTCTGGGCGTTTGGAAAATCACTGAAGGCACAACTGTAAATTCAGACATGTGGCTGATGGGTATCAATGGAGCGATGTTCCAGATGGTTGCTCACGGTATTTCCTCAGCCGGTATGTTCTTTATGGTAGGCGTGATTTACGACCGAGTTCACCATCGTGACCTGAACAAGTTTGGTGGTCTGATGGGTTTGATGCCGCTGTACAGTGGTTTGGCGGCTGGCTTGTTTTTCGCTGGTCTTGGTTTGCCGGGACTGTGCGGATTCATCGGAGAAATCTTCGTCGTGCTAAGTACCTGGAATTACAGCCCACTGCTGGCAATCATCGCTGCCAGTGGAGTGATTCTGACAGCAGGTTATATCCTGTGGGCTCTGCAGCGAGTTTACCTGGGTGCTGAATACAAAGGCCCTCACAAAGAAGACATCACTCGCATGAATGCTCGTGAAGCATCTGTTGCCATCGTTCTTCTGGCGATCGCGATCGTTCTTGGTGTGTTCCCTGGAATTATCTTTGACATGATGCACGCTTCGACGTCTGCCCTGGTTGAATCAATGAAACTAGGCTACCAGCATGCGGCTGACCTGGTAAAGGCGGCAGCAGATACTCAGGCAATGCGTTAATCGGTTGAAAGCTCTGCCCGGTCATTTATCACGACATTAACTCCAACTCGGTAGTCCAACGTGTTTTCTGAACTCATCAACAACCTGATCAAAGAAACCACTGGCAACGGGCTGAATTTCTTCAGCGCTGAGCTTTGGTTAAGCGGCACTATTGTTGCCATGCTTTTGTTCCGACTGTTCAGCCTTGATCGATTGGTTCCAACGGCGTTTGTTGGAATGATTGGTGCTGGCCTGGCCGTTTGGTACTCCTTCGGACAGTTTCAGGCCATTGAAGCCGATCAATCGATTGTGTTCTTCGGCGGCATGCTGCGACAGGATCTGTTCAGCATTTACTTTCGAATCTTCCTGAGCCTGTTTTTGATTCTGACAATTGCCTTGACTGTGCTGACGGGAATTCCGGACAACGAAGACGCTCCTGATTTCTATTCCCTGCTGTTCGGTGCCACGATTGGCATGATGTTGATGGCCAGTGCCAACAACCTGCTGATCCTGTTTCTGGGCGTCGAAATGGCCAGCGTTCCCAGCTATGTGATGGTTGGGTTTCTGAAGGGCCGCAAATCCAGCAGCGAAGCTTCTTTGAAGTACGTTGTTTACGGTGCCGGTGCTGCGGGAGTCATGCTGTATGGAATCAGTCTTGTCGCAGGAGTTTTGGGAACCGGCGATATGTCGCTGTTGGCTGACCACCTGAAAGTTGTGTCCAGCGGAGCCGCTGGTCTGGCTGACCCGGAAGTTCGAACCGTCGCACTGGGCGTGATGCTGGTGATGGTCGGACTGGCTTTCAAACTTTCTCTTGTTCCATTCCACTTCTGGTGCCCTGATGCATTTGAAGGTGCGTCCGCTGAAGTTGCTGGTTTTCTGTCGGTCGCTTCCAAGGCGGGTGCTTTCGGTCTGCTGGTACGATTTTGTATTGGACTTTCAGGCGTTCCGGAAACAGCCGCATTAATGACAGCATTCGGCGTTGCTTTGGGAGCTGTCGCAATTGTGACGGTGACATTCGGAAACCTGGCGGCCTACACGCAAACCAATCTTAAACGACTGTTCGCTTATTCCACCATTGCTCACGCCGGATACATGCTGATGGCTGTGTCTGCCATGTTGGTGATGATTAACAGTGATCAGGCGGCGGCACTGTCCAAAGAAATCAACTACAGCATCGGCGGGTTGTTGTACTATCTGGCCGTGTATCTGTTTATGAACCTGGGAGCTTTCGCAGTAATTGCTTTAGTTCGCAACTATACGTTTGACGAAGATATTTCCAGCTTCAAGGGCCTGATGACTCAAAGCCCGGCATTGGCAATCGGCATGGCGATCTGCATCTTCAGCTTGATTGGCATGCCACCGTTTGGTGGATTCTTTGCCAAGCTGATGATCTTTGCTTCTGTTTACAAAGCCGCGGGGCTGCACTGGTTTATGTACATCGTGCTGGCGGCCGGTGGTTTGAATACGGTGTTCAGCCTGTTCTATTACGTGCGAATCCTGAAAGCTATGTTCCTGGAAGAACGTCCGGCAGAAGCCAGAAAAGTTTCTGTGCCCGCTGTGGAAGGTTCCTACGTGCTGGTATTGGCAGCCATGGTATTTCTGATGGGTGTTTTGCCAGGACTTGCCAACGGTCTAAGTTCCATTGCCAACAGTGCTGGCAGTGCAGTTGTTAGCGGTAAGTAACTGCCGTTCTGTTTCATTTGTTTTTGCTTCGGTAGTATTTCATGACTCAGCTAACGGAATCAGTGCTGAACAATGTTCTGATCGACATGGCCTGCAGCTTCATGCAGTACGTGTCTGAATCGTCGCCGTGGGTCAGCGTTACTGAGCAGCGTGTGGGCGAACAGTTTCTGGTCATTGCCGCTCGACAGCGTCAGGACGTTGCCGATATTGCAAAACTTCTGACGGAACGTGAACAGCGAGTCGATTTCGGTTCATTCCCGACGGAATACACTGACCTGCAGTTTCTGGCACTCGACCGAATGTTCGAAATGCTGCGTTCCAGCCACGATCTGGTTCTGGCAAGCATCGCCAGCGGCATGAAGGCAGTTCAGGAAGCAGGCGACGAAGAAGCCGTTCAGCTTTTGGCAGCCGTTCAGGTTCGCCAAAAAGAAGCCGCTCACGCACTGAAAGAACTGCAGCAGGAACTGAAAGAATCTGCGACTGCGGCGTAGAGTTTCGGCACCTCGTTCCGAATTGCCTCGCTTGAGTCGGGTAAAACATGAACTCCGTGATTTTCGACCGAGTAAGATATACCTTGTGGTTGGAAACTGGGTTGAAGTCCCGGCGTTAAAGTCGTACTCGCGCACGGTGGGCGCCTGTTGGTCGTAGCGACAACGGAGCGACTCGGCGATTCCAGCGTTCCATGTCTTCCCACCCCCCACGCCACCGGGTCAAGGGCGCAGCCATTGTTAAGGCTAAGACGCCAAACGAACGAGCCGCGTGGATTGCTGCGGCCCCAACCGGGCCCGGAACGGTTCATTTTCCGGCATGAGCGGACGCATATTCGCCGGGAATGTGGTGCCGTCGGTACAGAATTGTCAACTAATGCGACTTCTACCGTGTAGAATAGTAATACAGTCGGCAACCTATGTTGACTGTCCCGCCTGTACTTCCCTCCAATTTCGGTGTTTCATACGCCTTTCGCCCTATGAACATGCGCTCTTATATCCTTATGCTGACGGTTCTGTTTGCTGTTCGGGTTTCGGCCGACGAACAGGCTGCTGTCCGTGGCTTCCTGAAGGCTCATTGCTATGACTGTCATAGTGGCGACTCGGTCGAAGCCGGACTCAACCTGGAACAGTTGAAATTCGACCTGGACGATTCCAACGTGGATCAGTGGATTCACATTGTGGATCGAGTCAGTGCGGGAGAAATGCCTCCGCCGGATTCGTCGACGGTCAAGCAAGCCGACGTCAATCGCTTTGCTAACGCAACCAGTCTGCGAATCAAGCAGCACCAACAACGCGAACAGCAGGAACTTGGTCGCGTTAAGGCTAGACGACTGACCAACACGCAGCTGGAACGAACTCTGCACGACCTGTTGGGCATAGACATTCCGTTAGCGTCGTTAATGCCGGAAGAACCACGCACAAACGGTTTTGCGTCGGTCGCCTCCGGGCAATCCATTTCGCACTTTCAATTGCAGACGCATCTTTCTGTGGTTGATGCCGCTTTGGATGAAGCGTTTCGCCGAGCCACCAGTGAACCAGACGAATTCACGAAAGTGTTGCCGGCAAAGATGGTGGCCAGGCAAAATCCGAAGCGTCGATGTCGCGAACCTGAAATGCTGAACGGCAGCGCCGTTGTGTGGTCAGGAAACACGACGTTCTACGGACGACTGCCCGTCACAACCGCGCGGCGTGATGGCTGGTACCGTATTGCCGTGACCGCTTCCGGATTGAACGTGCCATCCAGCAACGGTGTATGGTGCTCAGTCCGAACGGGCCAATGTGTTTCCGGTTCACCCCTGCTGGGGTGGGCGGGAGCGTTTGAAGTAACGGACGAACCCAAAACCTGGACGTTTGAAGCGTGGCTGAAAAAAGACGACATGTTCGAAATTCGCCCGGCCGACAGCACTCTGAAGCAAGGTCGCTTCGCAGGCGGACAAATTGGTGCCGGTGAAGGCACTCCTCAAAATCTCGCCGGCGTTGCCATTCACGAAATGACGCTGGAACGATTTCACAAGGGGCCATCCAATTCCGAAATTCAGGCACTGTTGTTCGGCGACCTGCAGCTGAGCGACGCAGGTCGTAACAAATCCGCTGGCGAAAAATCCGAACTTAACGAAACGCGGGTCACAGAACTGCTGACGCGTTTTGCCAGTCGAGCATTTCGGCGTCCGGTTTCTCAGTCGACCATTCAGCCCTACGTTGAATTGGTGATGGACAGTCTGGCAAACGGCACCGACAGTGTGAACGCTGTTCGAGGCGGATATCGAGCCGTTTTGTGTTCACCACGTTTCATGTATTTTCAGGAAGACCCCGGCCAGCTGGACGACTTCGCATTAGCCAATCGGCTTAGCTATTTGCTGTGGAGCAGCATGCCGGACCAACGTCTGATGGACGTAGCTGCGGCTGGCAAACTGAAGAACGCCGACGTGCTTCGTCAGCAGGTGAATCGCATGTTGAAGGATCATCGCGGTGCAAATTTCGTGAAAGACTTTGCTCACGAATGGCTGGAACTTAGCGAAATCGACTTCACAGAACCGGATCGAAGACTTTACCCCGGATTCGATGTGATTGTGCAGGAATCCATGCTTCAGGAAACTCAAACCTTTCTGCAACACATGCTGGAAAACGATCTGAGCGTCTCCAACCTGATTGATTCTGACTTTACATTTTTAAACAACCGCCTGGCACGGTACTACAAAATTGAAGCCGTTTCCGGCGACAGTATGCAAAAGGTGGCTTTGCAGGACGAACATCACCGAGGCGGCGTGTTGACTCAGGGAGCCATCATGAAGGTCACCGCCAACGGCACAACAACGTCTCCCGTACTGCGAGGCATCTGGGTGTCTGAACGTCTTCTGGGCGAAGAAATACCTCCACCACCGACCAGTGTACCGGCCATTGAACCGGATATTCGTGGAGCCAAAACGATTCGCGAAATGCTTGCGAAGCACACATCCGACACGTCCTGTGCGTCGTGTCATCGAAAAATCGATCCACCCGGATTCGCGTTGGAGCACTTTGATCCATCTGGTCGATGGCGAACTACCTACAGAACGGCTTCACGTAAAACTGGCGTCAAAGGCCTTCCCATTGATCCAGCTCACCAGATGCCCACCGGCGAACAGTTTACGTCGCTGAAAGAATTTCAGCAGATCGCCAGCCAAAAGAAAAAAGCACTCGCAGAAAACGTCGTACGTCAGTTGCTGACCTACGGCACAGGAGCTCCCTGCAGTTTTGTTGACCGCGAAGGCGTCACGGCCATTGCAGAATCGACTGAAAAGTATGACTACGGTTTTAAGTCACTGCTGATGGCCGTCGTTCAAAGCCAGATCATGCAATCGAAATAGAACACAACACAATGTGGCGGCAACAACCACGTTGCAGTGCCATCCACATGAAAAACGTGCAATTGCCGGCGATTGGCAATCATACGTGATACAGATTTCCGACGAAGAAACACTTTCCAGGTAACTCGCATTTAGAAACCTTTCAGGCGAGCTGACAATTATGAACAACTTACATTTTGGCTTTGGGCGTCAGTTACATCGCCGCACCGTATTGCGAGGCGCGGGAGTGGCAATGTCTTTGCCGTGGTTAACGGCCATGCAGCCCGCATTCGCCGATTCAAAAACTGATGGACCTCCCCGACGCTTTGTCGCGATGACTCTGGGGCTGGGTCTGATCGGCAGCAACCTGAATCCGGAACAGGCCGGCAGCGACTACGAACCAAGCCTGTACCTGAAAGGCATGGAGGATATCAAAGATCGCTATACCGTCATTTCCGGAACGTCTCATCCTGGAGTCACGGGTGGTCACCGAGCAGAAGCCAGCATTCTAACCGCGAATCCTGTCGGAAGTTCAGGTAAGGCCAGGAATACCGTTTCCATCGACCAACACATGGCCAAGCACTTCGGAGACTTCACCCGTTTTCCGTCTTTGGTATTGGGCAGCAGTGGCAGTACAAGTCCATCGTACACAGAAAACGGTTCGATGGTGCCGACAGAAACGTCGCCCGCCAAACTGTTTACTCGCCTGTTCGTCAACGATTCACCCGCACAACAGCAGATGCAGGCAGAACGCGTTAAGCAGGGACGCAGCATTATGGATCTGGTCGCCAGCGACGCCAAACGCCTGTCAATGAAACTGGGTTCGGGCGATCGCGATCGATTGGATGCGTACTACACCAGTGTGCGAGAATTCGAACAACGACTTGCCGAATCAGAAGCTTGGGCACACCGCCCCAAACCAAACGTCAACGAATCAATGCCGGTCGATATCGGCAACGGAAACGACTTTATTGGTCGACAGCGACTGATGAGCAAAATGATTCGCCTGGCTTTAGAAACCGACTCAACTCGATTTATCAGCTATCACCTGGGAGGCAGTGGCGGCGTGGTGCCGATTGCGGGAGTCGACGAAGGATACCATTCACTAAGCCATCACGGGCTTGATGAGGATAAGCTGGAACAACTGGCGTTAGTAGAACGCGAAATCGTGCAGTCGTGGGGCCAGTTTTTGCGAGATCTTGCGGCAGTTGACGAACAGGGCAACAGCGTGCTGGATACAACGTCTGTGTTGCTGACCAGTAACCTGGGAAATGCGTCCAACCACGACAACCGCAACATGCCCGTGCTGCTGGCGGGGGGCCGCTTTAAGCACGGGCAGCATCTGGCATTTGACACGAAGAATAATTATCCGCTGCCAAACCTGTTTGTGAATCTGTTGCAACACGTCGGCTTTGAAACAGACAACTTTGTTTCCAGCACCGGCACAATGACAGGACTTGATACAATCTAACAAGGGCTTCGCCCTTGACCCGGTGGCGTGGGGGGTGGGACGACGTGGGACGTTAAAGCCGCCGAGCCGCTCCGTTGTCGCTACGATACAAGGGCTTCGTCCTTGACCCGGTGGGGTGCGGGAGGACCTGGGACGTTAAAACCGCCGAGCCGCTCCGATAAACATGCTCGCACCTCGCTCCAGGCCCGGCCACCCATCACATTGCAAATTTGATCAGAATCTATCTGGCCGTTTGGGCGCAAGGCTCGGTCTCTAAAAAGAATCCCCAGAGCGAACGGCGAATTTACGAAAGGCAAATGTCGTGACTGACATATCCAACCGGGCGTACGAAAATACAGCCCCGCAAACTCGACAGCAGGTGGTTGACACCTACTTTATGGAACATCGAGCGAAGCTGGTCGACATTGCGGCGTATCTGGACCGAATTGATCGAGGTCAGGGCGATCTGCCTGCCGACATTCGCGACATCGCGTTTCGCAAAGCCATCAACGTACTGACTGACGGCGGTACGTTTCGAGCCAGGCGGATTCTGGAACTGTTCAGCGACTTCAGCACAGAACTTCCGCAATCAGCCGAAGGCATGAAGGGCGCGGCAGGAGCTGTCGCTTTGGATGGCACTGCAAACACAGGCAACCTAACAGTTGGAGGTGCTTCGTGAAGTACATCGATCCGCATATTCACATGGTGTCTCGAACAACCGACGATTATCAGCGCATGGCTCAGGCCGGTTGCGTGGCCGTTACAGAACCCGCCTTCTGGGCAGGCTTCGACCGTTCGTCTGCTCAGGGGTTCTACGACTATTTCCGACAGCTGACCGAATACGAACCCCGGCGAGCCGCTCAGTTTGGAATTCAGCATTTCACATGGCTGTGCATCAATCCCAAAGAAGCTGATGATCCCGGCTTCGCTCGCGAAGTGGTTTCGTTGATTCCGGATTTTCTAAACAGCGCCGGCCAGCTTTGCGGTGGCAACGTGCTGGGCATTGGAGAAATCGGGCTGAACAAAAACACAAAGAACGAACTGATCATTCTGGAAGAACAGATCGCTCTGGCGGAAAAGTACAATCAACTGGTGTTGGTGCATACGCCGCATCTGGAAGACAAACTGAAGGGCACGCAATTGATTATGGACGCCCTGTCAGCCAGCAATATCGATCCGGGTCGCATTCTGATTGACCATGTTGAAGAACACACGGTGGGTGCCGTGCTGGATCGAGGTTTCTGGGCGGGAATGACGTTGTACCCGGACACCAAAGTGACGCCTCAAAGAGCGACCGACATTATCGAAGTGTATGGCAGCGAACGTATCTGGATGAATTCCGCCGGCGACTGGGGCTGCAGCGATCCGCTGGCCGTTCCCAAAGCCCGACTGGAAATGAAACGTCGAGGCCACGCGATATCGACGATCGACAAAGTCACGTTTGATAACCCTCAAACGTTTCTAAGCCAGTCTGCCAATTTTCGCCTGGCCACTGAAGCGTAGAAGGTTACTCAAAATGATGCGTGCACGATGCACGCATCATTCTCGTAGCGACAACGGAGCGGCTCGGCGATTCGAATATTCCAGAACGAAGTATTGCTGCCATTCGGCTTAACGCTTTATCGAAGTTTACGATCAGGAATGATGGCCTTTCGCTGTCAGAAAGTGCAGACATGCATTCTTTCAGCGATCCGGAAGTTAATTCGGGGCTACTCCTAAGAACAAGAAGCCCCCGTTGCAGTGTTTTTGCGACTGTTGAATTTCGATGCTGCTGTTTTGTGCACACAAATTACCCGGCGGGATCTTTGATGATCCATGATAGCATGTCGCTGAATTTGGGAGTTTTTCCCTGGTACAAAATCGCCACTCGATAAATGCGACTGGCGGCGGTGATACCTACAAACGTGCCGAACACCAACAGCAGGATGCTGCAGACAATCTGCCATACCGGAATGATGGCTCCTGTGGCCAGTCGCAGAGTCATCATCAGAGGTGTTGAGGGTGGAAAAAAGGACAGCGTTGTTGCCAAAGTGCCGTTGGGTTCTCGCACAACCATAATCCACACCATCAAGGGAAACATCATTACCATCCACACCGGCAGCAGCAGACTTTGAGCTTCACGAAGCTGGCTGACGGATGCTCCAATGGCCATGAATATTGAACTGAACAGCAATACTGCCAGTACCTGATAGATGATAAAAAACGGAATCACGTGCAGCGGGATGATATCCAGGTAGCCTTGAGCCGACGCCACCGCCAGAGCTCCCCCGGCATACAGGCCGAACACCGTCAGCGAACCGCACACGTTGCCAATGAGCTTGCCAATCATTAATTGGCGAGCGTTTGCGGAGCCCAGAAGCACTTCTGAAATTCGCAGGCTCTTTTCTTCCAGCACGCTTTCCAGCATCGGCTGAGCGGACATCATCACAATCATAAACATCAGCATCATGATTCCCATGGGAAGAAAGATGCTGGTCAATTCGTCCGGCTTGCGTTCAGGAATGACGGTTCCATCGTCTGCTTTTTCGTAAAGCCCCGTGGCCTGCACGTTGGCTCGACGTTCCAGTTCCAGCAGTATCATTTCGTCGACGCCGGAAGCCTTCAGCCGCTCGGCTCGCACCAGCTGAGTCAGCGTGCCTTGCAGCCACGACTTCACATCAGAAATTGCGGAATCCTGGCTGCAATAAATAACATCGGGCAGGCCGATCAGTTCTTTTGCGTCTACCTTGGTCATGTCCAGCGATTTCAGATCAACAGGTTTGCTCTCCAGAATATCAGCCGGAATCTCCACAAAACCGTGAATGTCGCCTTTGCGAATTCTGTCCGATAGCTCCAGTCGTTTTTCGTCGTTGAATTCGGCGGGTAGAACCAGTTCTAAAACGTAGGTGTTGATGTCGTCCAGACCCAGCGACTGTTTGGCCTTGCGATCCTTTTCTTCTTCGGAGGCAGCTTCTGTTTCTTCGCCATTGGCATCGCGATCTATGGCCGCTTGAGTCATCGCGTTCTTCATTCCGGCTGCCGCGCTAAGTGGCGCGAACAGCTGTCCGGAAAAATCCACAACGGCAATTTTGCGTTCTTCGCTGGACTGCATGCCTTTCAGCAATCCGGGCACGTACATGCCGCCCAGCATCAGCACGGGCATCATGGCCAGGCCAATCACAAATGCTTTGGTGGCAACCATCGCCTGATATTCTCGGCGAGCAATGGTGAGAATTTTCTTCATGATCAATTCCGATGAAGCAAGCGGCTTCTGCAGGATAGCTGAATAATAAATGCGTTGTACGTGGCAGATCGGCGGGGATTCGTCACCGATAAATTCGTAGGGTTAGGCTTCCGCCAAAACCGGCTGGCTGATTGCGGCTGCGGCTTCGTCTCCCGCAAGTCTCACAAAGATGTTGTGCAGAGAAGGACGCAGCAATTCGAAGTGTTCGACCTTGCAGGACTTCACCAACTGCTGCAGCACGCGTTCTACGTCATCGGCAGAATTCAGTTTGACAATGTTGAACTGACCACGCTTTTCGACACTGATGACGCCAGGCATGTTTCCGGGTAGCTGCTGACCTTCTGCTACTCGGATTTTTAGTTCGTCAGCGGGATATTCGCTTTGAATGGAATTCAAGGTGCCATCCAGTACCTTGTTTCCGTTCAGGATCATAAACACGGTGTCGCACATGCGTTCAGCCACGTCCATATCGTGAGTCGAAAAGATAATGGTGGTGCCGTCTTCTCGCAGCTTTAAAATCGCTGTTCGCAGAAGTTCCAGGTTAACGGGGTCAAGACCGCTGAAAGGTTCATCCAGAATCAGCAGCTGAGGTCTGGCAATAATGGACGAAATAAATTGAACTTTCTGAGCCATCCCTTTGGACAGTGATTCAATTTTCTTGTTTTGCCAGCCGTCTCCCCCAAGACGTTTCAGCCAATCGTCGATGTCCGGATTGCAGTTGTAGTTGCCTTTTAATCTGGCGTAATACTGCAGCACGGATTTGACGGTCATCTTGGGATACAGCCCGCGTTCTTCAGGCAGGTAGCCAATGCGATCGTCGGCGCAGTCTCCATGGTCGCTGCCCATCACTGTGACTCGCCCGGTGTCCGGTCGGAAAATTCGCAGAATCATGCGAATGGTGGTGGTTTTGCCGGACCCATTCGGACCGATGAATCCGTAAATAGCGCCTTCGGGAATTTGCAAATCGAGATTCGAGACGGCTACTTTTTCACCGAACGTTTTTGTGACGTTGGTAAGTTCAACAGCGTTGATTGACATAATTCAGCTTGCGAAGGAAAAGTTGAAATCGTTCAACAGTTTGGTTCCGTGATGTCGCTTCATTTTCCAGAGCGAGCACGAAACCAACGCTGACATGAGTCTGCCAACGTGAAGCCTGATTCGCCACGCCAACGTTTGAATTAGCTTCTTTTTGTGTAATTCGGTCACCTGCGGCCCGGAAACGCTACTTCACAGGAAGTTGCACGCAGGCAGCTTCAATGTCGCTGCGAACCAGCACCTTGTCTGCGAATACGCAGATTGTGTTCCAGCACGTGCCCGTTACGGTTTCTACACTTCCCAGGTCCTCGTAGCCATCTTCGCTGATTTCCATCAGGTGCAGCGTTCCTGTTTCGCTGTGCAGCAACAGCAGATCGTTCACCAGTAGAATCTGTCCATGGCCGAATCGTCCACGATGCTTCCAGATTCGCTTACCGTCACTTAGACGAACACAGTCCAGAAAACCGTTCGATAGAGCGTAGGCGTGCCCATTGAAAATGACGGGACTTGTGAGCTTGGTTCTCATGGAAATATCGTTCTTCCACACCGGCGACGGCGTCAGCTTGCCGTCGGTGTTTTCAAGACGAATCAATTCTGCTCCACCATCAAGATAGCCTTTGGTCGTCATCACTTCGTTGTCTGACACGACCGTCAGTTGAGACGTGTTTGCTCCCCCGTTGGTTTCGCCCGGTCGTTTAAAGTTCCACAGCACGTTGCCGTTGGTTGGATCGAATCCCATGGCCTGAGTTTCGGCAACCATCAGAATTTGTTCAACGCCTGCGACCTTTGCCAGTGTGGGTGATCCATAGGCAATCATTTCCGTGCCACCCGCCCAACGTTGTTCGCCTGTCAGCAGGTCGAAGGCCAGCAACGTTCTGATGTCGCCTTTGCTGGGGCCTCCACCAGGAATCACAACTGTGTCGCCAACGATTAATGGAGAACCGGATCGTCCCCACGATAGTGCGGAATTGCTTTCATATTGAATCAACATGCCGTCATCATCGGTGGCACTGTTGATTTCGATGTTCAGCAGTTTGTTCAGATCGATCTGCCAGACGACGGTCCCGTCGGAACCATCAAGGCAGACAAAATTGCCAACGGCACCAATGGCGTAAACCTTGCCCTGATGAATTGTCGGTGTCGATCTGGGCCCGACTCGCCCCAGGTTCATTTGGTCTCGATGTCTGGCGTGGTGTGAGTAAATCCATTTCAGCGTGCCGGTTTCAATTTCGTAGCACGTCACGCATTCCTGTTCTTCCCGCTGTTCCATGGTGACCGCAAAGCCGTTTCTGGCCACGAATCCAGACCAGCCCGTCCCGATCGGCTGTTTCCAAAGCAGTTTGGCGGAAGCGAAGTTTGCTCGATCGATTTCAGCTTCGAGCGTTATCTTTTGATTTTGATTCGGCCCCAGAAACTGAGCGAAGTCGTTGGCTGTTTCTGTGATCAGGTCGACCGCTACTGCTTTCACGGCGACGTCCGCCGACGGAGCTTCGGGTTCGCTGGCCCAGATTGGGCGAAAGCCAATGAAGTTAACATCTCCTCCCAGCACCGGGCGAAACAGATACAGAAACAGTAATGGCAGGCCAATCGTCAACGTTGCTGACATTAGTCGAGACGGCCATTCCCAGCGACTTAAAAACAGAAACCAAATCACCCACGTCAGCACCAGCAATGCACTAAGAAACATACTGGCGACCATCACTACATCCAGGCCGATTCCCGTTGCGTCATCCAGCTCGCTTAGAAAGAAAAAGGTGGCGACAACCGTAGACAGAACAATGGCTGTAAAAATCAGCATCTTCTTCGGAAACGCCGGACCAGGCGTTGTGGCGGCGTTCTCCGATGTTTTGTCCGATTGTTCCGCAGGGTTTGCGGCTGAAGTGCTGGTCATGAAACTATGTTTTGAATGGTGGAATGTATGGCGAAAGCGAAACATTGCCTGCTGCGCCGTCTTGTTGCAAACGTCGCGGTTTTGCGAGGTGACTTTTGTTACACTGTAGATGAATCTGAAACTGTGGCAACACGAGGATTCGATTCGCCAGACTGACGGTGAGCCTTCCGCAAATTCGTAGAATGTTTTCTGATGACGCCCCCAGCTTCAAACCTTAATCTGCCGCCCGCCTGGAGAAAATTGCGAGACACGGCACGGGCGGCCCGGCTGAACGCGTACTCGCCGTATTCGAAGTATCGTGTGGGAGCCGCTCTGCTTGCCAGCAGCGGAATTATTTATCCCGGCTGCAACGTAGAAAACGCTTCGTACGGACTAACGATCTGCGCTGAACGTTCTGCTGTGTGTTCTGCGGTTTCGTCGGGTGAAAAGAACATCATGGAAATCTGCATTTCGTTAACAGGCACGCCGGTTCCCTGCGGAGCGTGTCGGCAGTTTCTGTATGAATTCAACCCTGACATGATCGTGCTGCTGGATAATCTGGATCAGGAAGACGTGCCGCCCGAAGTGGTCCGGCTGTCTGATCTTTTACCGCGAGGTTTTCGGCTGTAAAAGCTACCGTAGGCGCGTGAATCCAACGCTGGCATCGTAAGCTGCAAAGCGTTGCGGCAACATCGCAGACTGCTGCCGCTTATTTCAAGCGTGCTCGCTGGCGAAAACGGATTCGAATTGTCACCATCTGCGTTCATAAATTTGATGACCGGGAGTGTTCTAAATGTTTCGTGTGTTGATGATCACCTGTTTGTTTTCGCCGCTTGCCAGGTTTGCGTCTGCTGACGAAGTGCGGCCCAATATTCTGTTTTGTATCGCCGACGATCAGTCGTGGATGCACGCCGGAGCATACGGTTGCACCTGGGTGAAGACTCCCGCGTTCGACCAGGTCGCTAAAGACGGGCTGCTGTTTATGAACGCTTACACGCCCAATGCCAAGTGTGCTCCGTCGCGAGCCTGCCTGCTGACCGGTCGCAATACCTGGCAGTTGGAAGAAGCCTGTAACCATTGGTGCTTTTTCCCTCCGCAGTTTACAACCTATCCAGAAGTGCTGGCCAACAACGGCTATCACGTAGGATACACGGGCAAGGGCTGGGCACCGGGAATCGCCAAAAACAAAGACGGCGTGAATCGCGAAATGACAGGCAAACGCTACGGCGGGAAGACTCAGAAACCGCCCACACAAGCAATCAGCAACAACGACTACGCCGGAAACTTTGAAGCGTTTTTGGACGGCAACGCCGGCAAGCCGTGGTGCTTTTGGTACGGATCTACAGAACCTCATCGAGGCTACGAATACGGCACGGGAGTCAGCGTGGGCGGCAAGTCGATTGAAGACATCGACGAAGTGCCTCCGTTTTGGCCCGACAACGAAGTCACTCGCAACGACATGCTGGACTATGCTCTGGAAATCGAACACTTCGATTCTCACCTGGGCAGAATGCTGAGTCTCATGAAAGAACGCGGTCAGCTGGACAACACCATTGTGATTGTCACCGCCGACAACGGAATGCCGTTTCCTCGCATCAAAGGGCAGGAATACGAACTCAGCAATCATCTGCCGTTTGCCGTGATGTGGAAGAACGGAATTGTTGAACCAGGTCGCTACGTGGAAGATCTGGTTAGCTTTATCGATGTCGCCCCCACAATTCTGGAAGCCGCTGGACTGGATTGGAAACAAAGCGGCATGGCCGAAACTCCAGGCCGATCTCTGTTTCCGTTGATGAAGAATCTGCCCAGCAAGAAGGCTCATCGTGAAATCGTGGTATTCGGAAAAGAACGTCACGACATCGGGCGTCCTGAAGATCAGGGGTATCCCATGCGAGGCATCGTGGATGGGCATTTTTTGTACATTCGCAATTACGAAACCAGTCGCTGGCCCGCAGGAAATCCGGAAACCGGCTATTTAAACTGCGACGGCAGCCCGACCAAAACAGAACTGCTTAACGGTCGGCGTTACGAAACAGATATCGCCGGTCGCTGGCAAATGGCGTTTGGCAAACGTCCGGCGGAAGAACTTTATCGGCTGAAAGACGACAAGTACTGCATGAACAATCTTGCCGCAAATCCGACGTTTGAAATCGTCCGCCAGAAGCTGGAAGCCAAAATGGTGGAAAGGCTGAAGCAGGAAGAAGATCCTCGCATGGATGGCCCGTCTAACTATTTCGAAAAGTTTCCTTATGCCGACAACAAAGGCAAAGGATTCCACGAACGCTTTATGGCGGGCGAGAAGCTGAATGCTGGGTGGGTGAACGCTTCAGATTTCGAGTCCGAACCAATCGCAGACTGAGCGAATGTTGCGATCATGCTTCGCCATGACAAGTGGGGCAGCATGGACTTGCTGGCAAAAGACACTTCGTCTGGACGCCCGACTTTGAATGCGTGATTAGCGGTCGATCGTCCGAAGTTCCGCTGGGCGTTTGTCGAAAGCTGCGACTTCGCAACTCATCTCGTTAAGCCTTTATGGCGACATAGAACTTCTTTCAGAACTTTATACGGGCGTTCAGCCCAATTCTGTCTTCGCATGTCTGCACTGTTCGACCTTCTTATCGCACGACCGAAGTCATCATTATTGGTGGTCTTTGTGATGACTGCGTTGATTGGTGTTGGAGCACTGCGGCTGAAGATCGATTTTTCGCCGGAACAGGTTTATGTGGGGCAGGACGATTCTGTTGAATTCAGTGAACAGCACAAAAAGCTGTTTCGCTTTGAAGACAGTATTGTGCTGGTCGTGCTGGAGGCCACTGATAATCGCTCGCTGGTTCGAGAAGACTGTTTAATCTGGTTGCAGAAATTCGCAGCAGCTTCAGGGCAACTGGAAGGCGTTCGCAACGTGACGTCGATTGTCACTCTGGAACGTCCTCGCATTCGGCTGCGAGGAGAAGAGCGAGTGACCTGGTCGCCTTTACTTTCGCCGTCAATCTATGCAGATTCAGAAGTGCTGCAGCAGCAGCTTAGCCAGATTCCGCTGCTGAACGACACATTAATCAGTGCAGACCAGCAACTGCTGATGACGTTGGTCGATCTTAACCCGGACGATCGCACAATCACCAAGGCCACGGCGCGAGTTGACGCGATTCATCAACTGATTGACAGCATGCCGTTGCCGCAGAACACAACGGTGTTTACGTCCGGAGTTCCCACCATTCGAGTGGATGTGATTCGCAGTATCGTGAAAGATCAGATGCAGATGGTGCCCGTCTGCAGCGCACTGTTTCTGATGGTTTCGCTGATGATGTTTCGCAGCTTTCAGGTGACCGCTTTGTCGTTGTTTTCAGCTCTTGCCGCCGTCGCGATGACGATGGGGTTGATGGGCTGGACGGGAATGACGTTTACCGTGATGAGCAACGTCATTCCCGCCTTGCTGTTGATTATCGGAGCCGCGAACAACGTTCATATTTTAAGTCGCTTTCAGGTTGAAGTGCGTCAATCGAATGCCGATCTGAAGACGTGCGTTAAAACCACGATGATGGAAATGAGCAAGACGTGCCTGCTGACCCTGGCAACAACCGCCATCGGTTTCGGAAGCCTGTACATGGCTCGTGCCGATCTTTTGAAATCACTTGCTATTCAAGCGGTTGTGGGAATGCTTTGCTGCTATGTCGGCCAGATGCTGGTGATGCCCCAAACGCTCATACTCTGCCGCTTCGTGCTGTCAAAGGGGCGATCTACGAAAGCTGCCACTTTGCCGGACGGTGCATCCGCAACAGCATCGGCCAGCAATTCGCGTCTGGATTCGGTGTGGGGAGCGTTTGGCACTTTGATTTCAAAGTATTCGGTCTACATCGTTGCCGCACATTTGCTGCTGGCTGGATGGACCTTGTTTAGCTGTCGTCATCTGGCCATCAATTCGTACATGTTTGAAACGTACGACAGCGATCATCCGACGATGCTGGCCGTTCAAACGATGGATGAACGCATGTCGGGGCTGATTTCTTTGGAAGTTCAGTTGCGAGCAGACCAGGCTGACCGGTTTTTCGATGCCGACATGGCCACGGCTCTGGCGAACGTACGTTCCGCCGTTGCCAGCGACGAACGCATTACGTTTTATCGAGATTATGTTGAGTTTCTATCTGTGTTC
Source organism: uncultured Planctomycetaceae bacterium (assembly GCA_937916515.1). Taxonomy (GTDB): domain Bacteria; phylum Planctomycetota; class Planctomycetia; order Planctomycetales; family Planctomycetaceae; genus Fuerstiella. Next base: position 29,023 of record CALFSX010000080.1, read on the forward strand.
GATCACGGTCGAGCACTGGACGACGATCCTGTCGTTGTGGCGGAATCTTTACGGCGAGTCAAACTGGTGCTGCGGCAACTGAAGGATCATGACGTGGCGTCCGCATTTGTCGGCAAGGACCAGCCGGTTGCCAGAGTCATGATGCGATTGCGCGATGTTGGCAGCGCGGGCATGCAGGAAATTATCAATAACCTGCAGCAGATACTTCAGCGAGAAATTCCCGGTGATGTGCAGTTTAAAATTACGGGAGACGCCTATCTGCACGCCGTGTGCATGGATGCGTTTGTGCGCGACCTGTTCAATTCGCTGGTGGCAGCCACGGGCGTGATTTTTCTGCTGATTACCATACTGTTTCGATCGCTGCGAATCGGATTGATTGCCGCGATTCCGAACGTCTTTCCTTTGATAATGACGTTGGGATATATGCACCTGCGAGGCTACGAACTGACGGCTGGCAACGTGATTGTGTTTGCCATCAGTCTGGGAATTGCCGTCGACGATACAATCCACTTTCTGGCACGCTATCGTGACGAACGCAAGTTGGTATCCAACGACGAAGCCATTCAGCGAACTCTGTCGTCCAGTGGTCGAGCCATCATTCTGACCAGCGTGCTGGTGGTGAGCGGTTTAAGTATTCTGGTGTTTTCGGATTTCGTGCCAACTCGCCGGTTCGCTGAACTAACCGCCATCACCATGTGTTCCGCGTTGCCGGGTGACGTAATCTTTCTGCCGGCACTACTGAAACTGTTCGGTCGCCGCCGTAAGGAATAGAGTGGCATTGTTCGATATTCGGCTTAGCATGACGGCGGCCTTCGGCTGGATAGTAGCGATCACGCTCCGCCTGATGAATTGCACCAGAAAGCGGTAGCTCCCGTTGTGCAAACGCAATGCGATCTTTGCGGCCAAATGCGCGGACGGGAAGCTGCGTGAAGAAAAAAACTGGGTGTTTGAGAAGCAACGCGGATCGTGGGTTTGGGGGCGTGATCTGTTGCTGTCATCACGCGGAGCGTGATGGCTACTAACGAATATGGTCGAGTTCTAACGGACGCCGAAAGTTGCTGCTACGAACTGGCGTTCCGTGATTTCGGTATTCTTTGTTGTGGTGTTGTGGCGTGCCTGAAAGCTGACTCAAGAACGAGTATAACAGGTTGAGCATTGTCGCTGAGGATTCAGCAAACCAGGCATGCTGCGTTTTAGTGCTGATTAAACTTGTTGTGTATTTTTGTTTACGGTGGATCGGAACATGGCTCGTATTCTGCAACTGACTGACCTGCACGTTTTTTCAGAACCTGGCGTGACGTTGAAGGGGATTCCCACGCGTGAATCGCTTAACGATGTCGTGCGGCACATACTTCAAACGGAAGCGGCTTTCGATCAGGTGGTGGTTACGGGCGATCATACTCACGATGAATTGCCCGCCAGCTATGAAGCGGTTCGTGAAATTCTGTCTCCGTTTAGTGATCGACTGTGGCAGGTTCCCGGCAACCACGACGATCGCTCGGTGCTGCGGCAAGTGTTTCACAGCAAAATCGGCGGCAACGGCAGTGAACGCATAAACTTTCAATTCACACAGAACAACTGGCTTTGCATAGGGCTGGATACTCATGTTGCCGGCGAAGTTTCCGGCCGCATTGATGCAGCTCAGGTCGATTGGTTGAAGGCACAACTGGACGCCAGCGATGCTTCGCGAGTCGCCTTGTTCTTTCATCACCCGCCTGTCGCCGTTGGAAGTCAGTGGATGGACCGGATCGGCCTGGACGGGAAAGAACTGCTGCAGCAGGTCATCGAAGCTGATGCTCGCATTCGTTTGGTCTGTTGCGGACACGTGCATCACGAATTTCAGTTTCAAATCGGCGCGGCAGAAGTCCTGACAACTCCTTCAACCGGCATTCAGTTCAACCCCGCAGGAGATTCTCCGAATTTCGAAGCAGCCGCTGCGGGATATCGAGTGATCGAATTTGACGGCGACAATTACACAACTTCGGTCGTACGTCTACCTCAGATTAAGTACATCCCAGAACTCACTGGCTGACAGATTCAGCCGACAATAAACGAACTAAGTCTTCAACCACGCTGTCCCGAACCAGGCTGTCCCGAACCCCGAACCCCGAAACCCAAAAAGTCACCGTGCCATCTCAGTACATCGAACTCGAAGGAGTTCGCGTTCACAATCTTAAAAACCTGCATCTGAAGATTAGACGCAATTCGCTGACGGTGATTTGCGGCGTCAGCGGTTCAGGAAAAAGCAGCCTTGCATTCGACACATTGTTTGCGGAAGGTCAAAGAAGGTACGTCGAAACGTTTTCACCTTACGCGCGGCAGTTTCTTGATCGTATTGAACGCCCGAACGTGGATCGCATCGACGGTATTCCGCCAGCCATCGCCATTCGGCAAAACGCCAGAAACCAGAGTGCTCGCAGCACCGTGGGAACTCGCACAGAACTGCTGGACTATCTGCGCATTTTGTTCGCGAAAGCCGGGCAGGTGGTTTGCTCAGACTGCCAGCAGCCAGCGGTTTCGCTAAGCTCCGATCAAGCTGCCGCCAGACTGATTGCACAGGCCAATGGTCGTCGAGGCATGTTGCTGTTTGAAGTTGAAGCGAAACGCGACCAACTGGATAACCTGCGTGCCTCCGGGTTTGCTCGATGCCTGCTGAATGGCCGGACAACGTCGCTTGATGACGTTTTGAAGTTGGCTGAGATTCCCGATGGTAGCGAGATTCTGATTGTGGCAGACCGCATTAAGGTTGATGAAACCGCAGCAGCCAGAATCGCAGAAAGTATCGAACAGGTCTACGCGGAAGCTGACGGTCGCTGCATGGTTTTGGTGGAAGCCAACGATGCTCTGAACGTAGCTTCGTTGGATGCTGATCAATTCCCGAACAGCACTCGAACGGTTGACGACAAGCCGTGGCTGGTGATTAAACTTTCTCGGCATCTAAGCTGTCCCGGTTGCTTCCGGGAATTCGTGGAACCGTCGCCGGAGGTTCTTAACTTCCAATCGGCTTTGGGAGCGTGCCCTACGTGCGAAGGCTTGGGGCAGGTTTCCGGAATGAGCTTCGATAAAGTCGTCCCTGATGACCGCGTTTCATTACTTGACGGGGCCATCCACCCGTGGACGAGTCCTTCTTATCGACACGAACTTGATGAACTACTGGCGTTGGCTAAAGAATTCGGTATTCCCGTAAAGGTTCCGTTTGCCGAAGTGGAGCAGCGACATCGCCAATTGATTCACGACGGAATTCCGGAACGCAACTTTGGCGGACTTGTCGGATTTCATCGCTGGTTGGTGAAGAAACGCTATAAACCTGGAGTTTCCATTTTTCTGAATCGCTGGCGATCGTGGCTTCCATGCGAAACTTGTCAGGGAACTCGACTTACGGCGGCGGCCGGTTCCATCAGGTTGCAGGGCATCACAATCAGTGCGGCGACCGAAATGGAAATTGGAGAACTGACCGAAGTGGTCACAGCCGCCATCGACAGCCTGTCTTCCGACATGGCAGCGGGGTTGTGTGCCGCCATTCAGCAAACTGAAGCTCGACTGGGCTTTCTAAATCGCTGTGGGCTGGGCTATCTGTCGCTGAATCGCACGATGAAGACATTGTCCGGCGGTGAAGCTCAGCGAGTTGTCTTGACGTCGGCATTGGGTTCCGGGCTGATTAATACGCTGTACGTTCTGGATGAACCAACCAGCGGGCTTCATAGCAACGACACAAATCAGATTATTCAGGCCACAAGAGCTTTGCAGCAACTGGGCAACACGGTTTTAGTAGTTGAACACGATCCTGAATTCATCCAGGCCGCCGACGAAGTGGTGGAAATTGGCCCCGGTGCGGGAGCCAACGGTGGCGAAGTGGTATTTCAGGGGTCACCCAATGAAATGAAGAAATTGGGAACCACGGCGACAGGTGCGTCGTTAAGCCAGCTGGCATTGCGAGATTCAGAAGACAAGCGTGTGCCCAGCCAATGGTTGGAATTTGAAAACGTTAATTGCCACAACGTAACGCAGCTTTCCGGCCAAATTCCTTTGCAGGTGATTTGCGCAATCACCGGAGTCAGCGGTGGTGGCAAAAGTTCGCTGATTGTGGATGCGTTGTACCCTGCGATCTGCCGCCAGCTGGGGCAGTCGTGCAGTTCCGAAATGGATGGCACCGTTCAATCTGTGACTGGCAGCGATCTGATTGGCGACGTCTGCCTGCTGGATCAAAGTCCGCTGGCCAGGTCGCGTCGAAGTATTCCGGCCACAACGGTAGGTTGCTTCGATGAGATTCGGAAAGTGATGGCAGAGACTCACGAAGCGAAAAAACGTAACTTCAAGCCCGGCATGTTCAGCTTTAATTCGGCGGCCGGAGGTCGTTGTCCGAACTGCGAAGGGCATGGTGTTGTGACCGTGGAAATGCAGTTTCTGGCAGACATTGAAACCACGTGCGAAGCGTGTGCTGGCAGAAGATTTCGTGCTGACGTTCTGGAAGTTCGCTATCGAGATCGCAGCATTCACGACATTCTGGAAATGACGGTCGAAGACGCTTTTGTCTTCTTCAACGGTAATCGGAAAATTCAACAAAGGCTGAATGCGCTACGGCAGGCTGGTCTGGCGTACATTCGGTTGGGACAGTCTGTTTCAACTTTGTCCGGTGGTGAATCTCAACGGTTGAAAATCGGTGCTTTGCTGGCGGGAGTGCCGATGAACGACGATGGACTTCCGGCGGCCGAACGTAAAAAGAAATCCGGCAACGAAAAGGGAACTCTGTTCATTCTGGACGAACCGTCAACCGGTTTGCACATGCAGGATATTTCTTCGCTGATGAAGTGTCTGAATCATCTGGTGGAAATCGGCCATTCTGTCATTGTGATCGAACACGATGCGATGGTGATCAATCACGCCGATTACGAAATTCAAATCGGCCCCGGACCAGGAAAACTGGGCGGCAGGATTGTGTCTGCCGGATAGAATTACAGCCGTGTTTTGAGTGCGTTTTGCGAAACTGAGGTTCCTGAAACGGATGCCTCAGCAAAGGAGCCTGTTGTGGATTTTGTTCGAAGCTTTGTTGCCGATACAGCTCTGGTGCCAGTGATCGTTTCCGCAATCGTGGCCGCCGCGTTGTTTTCAGTAAAGCGGTTTGCAAGGTGCAGCGGCGCAGTGGCCCTGGCGTGTGGTTTCTTTGCCGGTTGGGCAAGTCAGGACTGGGCCACCTTAACGCCGGCAAGATATCTGGACTGGCTACCCTACTGTGCTGCTGCGTTGGGACTGGTTGCCGTGGCGGCGGCAATCGGACTGCCAAGGTGGGCGTTTTTGTCGCTGGGAATCGTGTGCTGTATTGCAGCGACGTGGCTGCTGGTGCCGTCATTTCCCAAACTTCAGCCTCCCAGATTTCAAGCCATTGCCATGATTGCCGGGACGTCTGCGGCAATGTTTATTCTGCTGGAGCAGCTGACAAAGCAAATTGGAACTCGCACACTCATCGCTTGCCTGATGGTGACGGGTACGGCTGCAGCATTGGTGCTGCAGCAATCGTTTGGAATGAAGTTCGCTCAGATTATGGGAATGTTGACCGCCAGCCTGGCGGGAGCCTTCTTGTTTGCTCGCAACAAGCCAGACGAAACATCCATGGGGGTGCCGCTGATTTTTACAACATTGGTGGCGAACCTGATGTTCATCGGAAACGCCAATTCCACATCAGACGTTCCGGTCTATAGCTTCGCCGTTGTTCCTTGCATTCCGGCAGCGCTGTGGCTGGTGGCCAGTGCCAACCGAAAAGACAATCGCACCTGGTTAAAGCTGGCAGGCTTCGCTCTTTTTGGATTGCTGATTGTGTCTGCCGTCTACCCAGCCATTATGGCTCACCCACCCTGGGAAGACATGGAACACTAACGAAAACAGGCCACCCTGTTTTATCGAAGGAGTTTAGCGAAGACCGCAGCGGCGACTGAAGCGACGAAGCTGTCGTGCTAAGTCAAAACAGGTTCACGCCAGCGACGTCCGGTTTCAGCCAGCAGTCGGTCGGCAGCGGCTGGCCCCCATGTTCCGGCGGGATAGAATTCCAGTCCTGATGAACCGGATTCCCAGAAGTCCAGCACAGGATCAACAAACTTCCACGCTGCGAATAATTCGTCGCTGCGTGTAAACAGTGTAGAATCGCCTCGAATGACATCCAGAAGCAATCGTTCGTAAGCTTCTGGAACATGATTGGTAAAGTGGTCTTCATAGTCGAAGTCCATCGCAACTGGCTGCACTTGATATTGCATGCCCGGACGTTTGGTGCTGAATCGCAGAAAAATGGACTCCTTGGGCTGAATTCGCAGCACCAACTGATTCGGGCGAGCCTCCACGATATTGCACAGATCGCCGTCACATTCGACCGTGCTGAACAGGTTCAGAGGAGGATGCTTAAACGTAATTACGATTTCTGAAACTCGGTGAGGCAGTCGTTTGCCGGTTCGCAGGTAAAACGGGACTCCCGCCCAACGCCAGTTATCGATGCCCAGGTGCATCGCCACAAAGGTTTCTCGGTTAGACTTGGGGGGCACGCGTTCTTCTTCGCGGTAGGCGATGGCTGGTTTTTTGCCAACCAGGCCTTCTGAATACTGACCTCGAACCGCCCACTTCGTGATCGGGCCGGTTGAACCAGGTCGCAGAGCCTGCAGTACCTTCATTTTTTCGTCGCGAATTTCGCGAGCCTGAAACAAGGCCGGCGGGTCCATGCCGATTAATGCCAGCAGTTGCAATACGTGGTTTTGCAGCACGTCTCGCAAGGCCCCGGAAGTGTCGTAATAACCGCCTCGACCACCTTCCATACCGATGGATTCTGACACTGTGATCTGCACGTTATCGACGTGATTGCGGTTCAGCAGCGGTTCAAAAAACGCGTTGCCAAAGCGGAACAGCAGGATATTCTGGACGGTTTCTTTGCCCAGATAGTGGTCGATTCGATAGATCTGGTCTTCTCGCAGGCAATTCCGCAGCTGTTCGTTCAGCAATTCCGCAGATTCGAAGTCGTGTCCGAAAGGCTTTTCCACGACGACTCGCAAACGATCGCTGAGTTTGCGATCGGTGGGAATCATTCCGGCAACATTCAGCCCTCGAACAGCTCCATCAAACAGCGAGGGAGCAGTGGCCAGGTAGACCACACGAGGCGTGCCTTCCTGTGCTCCCAGTTGCTGTTCCAGCTGTGTCGTTGATTCTGCCAGGGCGTGATAATCTGCTTCTGTGCTGATGTCGACTCGACGATAGAACAACTGCCGAGCGAACTTTTCCCACTTTTCAACGGTTTCTGTATCAGCCGCATCGCCGAGGATCGATGCTTTCAGCTCGTTGCGAAATTCGTCGTCAGATTTGTCGCGTCGAGCGACTCCGATAACCGGACTGCGTTCGTTGAGGTAACCTTGTCGAGACAACTGGAACAAGGCAGGAATGAGCTTTCGAGCCGTCAGGTCGCCGGATGCACCGAAAATCAGAATTGAGGTGTCACCCATGTTGAGATAGCTGTCAGCCATTTTAGTAATTCTTTCCGTTTGATTCAAAGACGAAATCTGGTGCCAGCCGCTGTTGCGTTGCAGCAGAGTCATAATGCCCATCGTTGGGCGGCTATCGTGTGTTATTCAAAAAGGCCTGCCAGCAATTCGTAAGTCACTTCCGTCAGATCGGTAACGTGAGCGTGAGCTTTATGCAGCTCCGGCTGTGTGCGGCCTCGGCTGACAACTCCCAGACACTTCATTCCGGCCGCCAAAGCCGCTTCGATACCTGGTGGAGCGTCTTCCAGCACAATGCAGCGTTCCGGCGCCATCCCCATACCTTTGGCTCCCAGAAGAAATACTTCCGGATTGGGTTTGCCAACTTTTACGTCCGCTCCGGTGATGACCGTGCGAATAGTATCGCTTGCGTTCAGGTGTTTAACAACGGCCTGCACGTTCAGAGGCGGTCCGCTGGATCCGATTGCCATGGGAATTCCCGCAGCGGCCAGTGTTTTCACCAGGCTTGTTGCGCCCGGCATTTCCGGAAAATTTTTGGCGATGAATTCGCGATACATGGCCTCTTTTTGATCTTCAAAAACGGCGATTTCCTGGTCCGTCAAATTTGCGTCCCAGGTTTCTCGCATTACTTCTCGACTTGTGCGACCAAAGGCTTTCGCAAATTCGGCTTCCGTGCAATCACGGCCATGCAATCGAGCGCAGGATCGCCATGTTTGGAAATGAGCCTCGTAAGAATCGACAAGAACGCCGTCGACGTCGAAAATAACGCCAAATAATGGAGAAGTCATGAGGTGTTGTTGAGGTCGTTGATAGAAGACAGATACATTCGTGACGCGGCAGGATGCCGGAAACTTACGCCTGTGGGCAGTGTTCTGCGGCAAACTGCATACTTTCAGCATGTAGACGCACGCAGGCTATCGTTCGTTCGGTACCTTAGCTACCGCGTTACACGTCATTCTTTTCTTACTCTGAATTCGAGAACTATGAAGATTGGGATCATGGCAGATATCCACGACAACGTGGATAACCTCAGGCATGCAATCGGGCGGTTCAACGCAGAAGGTTGTCGCTTAATTCTATTGGCGGGGGATCTGGTTTCGCCTTTGGTTGTGCCATCGATGAGAAAGCTGACGGGCAACGTGATCGCGTGCGTGGGCGATAACGACGGCAACATCCGCGGTATCGAAGGCGGTATGAGAATTGTGGGCACGCTGGCTCACGGTCCCGTTTGCTATCGAACTCACGACGGCCTGAAAATTGTGATGGCTCATCAATTGAACGAGCTAAAAGAATGCATCGGCGACGCAGACGTTGCCGTATTTGCTCACACGCACCGTCCCAGCATTGTCGAAGATAAACACGGTCGATTGTTCATCAATCCTGGTGAAGTTGGCGGCTGGATGTTTCGCAAACCGACCGTTGTGATTCTGGATTCCGAAACTCGCAAAGCCGAATTGATCGACCTGCCAGCGATGCAACCCGGCGTGTTTATTCCGGAACCCGGATAGCCGCCTGAATGGAAGGGCGAAGTCTGAACGTTCTTTTAACGTGATCGTTGCTTTGTATCGACCGCGATCCGGCGCGACAGGGTACCACGTCTTCGAAGAAGGCGTGCGGCGCAACCGCTGGAAGCAGGTCTTGCCACGACGAGTAACAAACAACCACTTTCCTGCATCTCACGTCCAATATGCAGTTTCCTGTCGCCGCGCGACACGCCCTGCCTGAACGGCAAGACGTGCGAACCAATCTCACAACTGCCGCCGATTGGTGGGCCAAAGATTGGCAGCCCCCGCCTAAAAAAATCCTGCGAAATAATTTGTGCGATACGGGTTGACGGACCTCGCCGGGCTCGGTAAGTTGCGGTTGACTGTCAACTATAACTTTGAGCTGTTAAGGAGAACACGCCATGCTTGTACTTTCACGACGTCTTCGCGAACAGGTTTTGATTCCAGGGCTGGACATCAAAATCACGATTCTTAGCGTGGGAACCAACCGCGTTCAGCTGGGAATTGAAGCACCTCAGCACATCCACATCACTCGCCCAGAAGCCAAACGCCCCGGCGCTGCAGAATTCGATGATGCCTCACTGGCGGAATTCATCGGCGAAGCTGACAGCGAAACGGCCAGTGATTCCGCAGGCGAACGCACTCCAGGCGGTTCCGGCAGCGGCGTCCCGGTCTATCGGCACATGAAACTGGCGTTGTACCCGTCCGTTGAGTTTCAGATTGCGTAATTCAGATTTCGAAACTGCGATTCTCTGCAGATCGCTATCGCTATCGCTGCCGACGACAAATGATTATGGTGACCGTTCTTAGACACAAGTCGATCGAACGCTTGTCACAATTGGCAAAACTTCCGTCGGCTTCGTTACTTTGGCGAGGTCAAAAAACAATGGAATCGAAGAACGCCCGTCTGGGGCTGCAACTGTTTTCTGTCTACCTGCTGTTCTATGGCGGGTTTGTCTTTATTAGTGCGTTCAAAGCTGAGTGGATGGAAGCGACTCCTGTTGCCGGCATCAACCTCGCGATTTTGTACGGTTTCGGCCTGATTATTTCCGCTTTGGTATTGGCGTTAATTTACGGAGTAACCTGTAAAGGCGAAGACGAAGTCCCCGCCCCTCCCAGCACCGACGCTAAGTCAGCGACTGCGGCAAAGAACGGGGAGAGCGCATAGTGATTTACGAAGCAAGTTCTGAAGCCGTTATTCTGTTTCTGTTGTTCGTCGGGTTTACTCTGGGGCTTAGCTTTTGGCTGGGCCGAAAGGGACAATCGTCTGAAGGTTATTTTGCGGCACACGGGCAGATTCCGTGGTTCGTTAATGGAATCGCGTTTGCCGGAGACTATCTGTCAGCCGCTTCGTTTCTGGGCATTTGCGGCATGATTGCCGTGTACGGCTATGACGGGTTTCTGTATTCGATCGGCTATCTGGCCGGATGGATCGTCGCTTTGTTTGTCGTTGCCGAACCCATGAAGCGGCTTGGCAAATTCACCTTTGCGGATGCTCTGGATGCCAAATTCAACAGCAAAGGAATCAAGCTGGCCGCCGGTATTAGTACTCTGGCTGTCAGTATTTTCTATCTGATTCCGCAGATGGTGGGTGCGGGAGTTCTGGTGCAACCGCTGCTGGGCTTTGATCACTGGGTGGGAGTCGTCATTGTTGGAACGGTCGTTATTCTGGTGGTTGTTACAGCCGGAATGGTGTCCACAACATGGGTGCAGTTTTTGAAGGGATCGCTGCTGGTCATCTTCAGCGCGATTTTGACATGGATGATTCTGGAACGTGGCTTTGAAGTACAGACCGGTGGGATTGATGGCCACCAGTTTAAAATTCTGGGCCCCGTGGAAATCGATGATATTCCCGAAGCAATCAGTGCCGTTGATCTTGGTATCACAGACACTCAAATCAACATGGAATCCGCCGCTGTACCTTTCGTAAGAATCAACCATGCGGAAGGAGCCCCCACATATTGGACCATGCTGGACAACGGCGACGGCACCGTCAAACTGCTGGAAACGCAGACTCGACGAATCGTCGCTGAAGGCGAATTGGTCAATGGCCAACTGAAAGGAACCGAGAAAGGTCAAGCGGAACTGCACCCTGTAGGCTACGTTTCTAAACTGCCGGACGGAAAGCAGAAGACCGGACCACTTGGGCTGGCTTCGTTTTTCAGCACTCTGCAAAACAGCGAAGTCGTGCTGTGGAACCACTTCGACTTAAAGATTGAAGGCGAATCAGACACTCGAGTTTACTACCAGAAACCCACGTTGGGCAGCCAGGTTCTTCGACCAGGAGAGCATCCAAAATTCGCCGGTATTCGCAAAGAAAGCTTTGTTGGCAAGCTGAACTTTCTGTCTCTGATGTTAGCTCTGTTTTGCGGCACCGCTTCGCTACCGCATATTCTTATTCGCTATTACACGGTGAAGGATGAAAGCAGTGCTCGCAAGAGCACGATTGTCGGAATTGCGGCGATCGGCTTCTTTTACGTACTGACGTTGTATCTTGGTTTGGGAGCGATGACCAGTGGCGCACTGGACGTAACCGACAGCAACATGGCAGCTCCTCTTTTGGCTCGCAGCATGAACACGTGGTTGTTCGCAGCGATTTCCGCGATTGCGTTTACCACCGTTTTGGGCACGGTGAGTGGTTTGATTCTGGCGTCCGCTGGAGCCGTCACTCACGACCTGATGGGAACCGTGTTCGGTATGGAAATGGACGATCAGAAGAAAGTTCGAGTTGCCAAGATTTCTTCGGTGATTGTCGGCGTGATCGCAATCGTGTTGGGAATTTTGTTTGAAGGCATGAACGTCAGCTATCTGGTTGGCTGGGCCTTCAGCGTAGCGGCTTCTGCCAACCTGCCTTCACTGGTGATGATTCTGTTTTGGAAGGGCGTCACCAAAGAAGGCGTCATTGCGGCACTGATTGTGGGGATGGTCAGTTCTTTGGGATGGATTTTGCTAAGTGCAGATACCTTTAAAGAGGTCTATCACATGGTCGATCACCCTGGTTACACACCGTTTGGCCAACCCGGAATCGTGACAATCCCATTGGGCTTCATCACGTTGATTCTGGTATCGCTGATGACTAAGAAAACGGCGGAATGATCGCGCAACGACCAAGGCTGATCTAAGCACGCAATCGCCTCGGACTTCAGTCCGAGGTGGTCCGTTGAATCCGAAGCCGAAAGGTCACGAAGTGACGGCAGCAGGCGTCGGATTTCAAACATGATTAACTTCTGCCGTCGCGTTGCGACTCTGTCCAATCTATTGTTGACGTTTCCACGGACTCGCGTCCGTGGCTAATGCCTATCGTCGCTTCGCGACTGAAAACTCATTCAGGCAAATGGCGAAGCCATGGCAGGTATTAGCCATGGACGCAAGTCCATGGTCCGGTTGGATTCGAAACCGAAAAGTCACGACGTGACGGCAGGCGTGGGATTTCAAACATGGTTAACTTCTGCCGTCGCGTTGCGACTTAGAGCCTTACTCCGAATGTGCGCGCATGATACTCGTAGCGACAACGGAGCGGCTCGGCGATTCAAACGCTCCACGTTTTGCCACCATCCACGCCACCGGGTCAAGGGCGATGCCCTTGTTAGGGCTGTGCCGATTGTGCATGCGTGTTGCCAAATCCTACAGGGCTCAGGCTTCACGTTTTTACGACGTCGCTGACCGGCAACGATTGAGTGTGATAGGCTGAAATCGTCCATCCGAAATACCGAATCGTGACGATTTGTTCCTCATGACTGCTCATTCCGTTGCTGAAATATCTGATTCGAATGCCAACCGAATCGCAATCGCTGAGGACGAACAATCGTCGCAGGACCTGCTGAATGGATCTGCGGCCGCAACCGCCATTGAACCGCCTCGCTGGTTGACTCAGGTGCAATCTTCCAACCCCGTCGGCAACCTGCGTGAGCTTCCCGTTGCAACTCGCATCTGCAAACGGTTGGTCGACATTGTGGTTGCCAGTGGACTGTTAGTGGCAACTTCGCCAGTGATGCTGCTGGCAGCTGCGGCCATCAAGCTAAGTTCGCCGGGCCCGGTCGTGTTTACTCAAACGCGAGTCGGTCTAAACAATCGGCGCGATCGGGGTCGCCGAAGTTCGTGGACCGCTGTTCCCATTTGCCGGCGGAAGAAAAGCAACTACGGACGGCCTTTCACAATCTACAAACTAAGAACGATGCATGTTCAGGCATGCAGCAGCGGGCCAACAACCACACAAAGACAGGACGTGCGAATTTTCCCCATCGCCCGCCTGCTGCGGAAGATGAGAATCGACGAACTGCCTCAGTTGCTGAACGTACTACGAGGCGAAATGTCGATGGTCGGACCGCGTCCGGAATGTATTGAATACATGGAAGACCTGTCCGCCAGGGTGCCCAATTATCTGGAACGTCTGGGGCTAAAACCTGGCCTGACGGGGATCGCTCAAATCGAAGCCGGTTACGCAAATGACCTGGAAAGCTATCAGCGAAAAGTCACTCTGGATCTGATGTACCTTCGCAACTGCAGCCTGTGGAACGACCTTAAAATTATGGTGCGAACCGGTCGAGTTGTCTTCAGCGGCTTTGGTGCTCTGTAGGAAAAAAGTTTCTCGTGCTCATCGCATCGCGTGCATCTTTCGCGAAGCGTTTTCCCGGCTGTAGTGGATCTTGTTAAAGATCCCAAATCAGCAGGATCTTTAACAAGATCCACTACGGAAGACTCTTACGTTCGGTTGGCCCCAAAACTATTCAGCACTGCTCTTTGTGCCCCTTTCCCGCCGTCCGCGATAAAACCGAATTCTGCAATCTTGCGTCACCACATCGCTGCCTTAAATGTGGAACTCGGTATAATGAGGCAGCCCACCAATGCTGGTTCAGTATGCCGGGCAAACTGTATCCTGAGCATTCGCAGGTCTCGAACAATTGCAGCACTGCCGCTGCAGCAGACTTTTCTGGAGAACACTTCAAATGAACAAGCTTCTTGTCCGTGGCCTTATCGGCCTGTTGCTGACCGGTGTGACTTCTGTTTCGCAAGCCGCCGAACTGAGTGTCGGCGATGATGCTCCTGACTTTGAAATGAAAGGCAGCGACGGAAAAACCTATAAACTGTCCGACTTCAAAGGCAAGAAAACGGTTGTTGTCGCCTGGTTTCCCAAAGCGTTTACCGGCGGTTGCACAAAAGAATGCATTTCTTTCCGAGCAAACGGCGAAGCTATTCGCGAATACAATGTGGCCTACTTTACTGCCAGTTGTGACACCGTCGAAGACAACACGTCGTTCGCCAAACAGGTCGAAGCGGACTATCCGATTCTTAGCGACCCCGATCGCAAAGTTGCCAAAGCCTACGGACTATTGGCGCCCGGAAAAAACAATGCGTCTCGCTGGACCTATGTGATTGGCGAAAATGGAAAAATCAAACACATCGACAAGATGGTAAAAGCGGCTGATCACGGCAAAGACCTGATCGCTCGACTTGCCGAACTGAACGTGCCTAAACTGGAAAAGTAGGCAACCACAGAAGATAAGACAATTCAGCGAAGGCAGCCCCATCGACGATCGGGCTGCCTTTTGTTTTTCAACGCCGCCAACTTCACGCCGCCCCACAACACCGCGAACCTCCCAGCTTAGCTACTCGCATTTATGCCAACGTCAGCCAGGTCGGACTGTTCCGAATTGGCTGTCTTCCCGGCTGAAACAATGAACGCTTCTTAGCCGATTGCCTTTGAGCCAATTCGACGATTGTGTTGAAATACGCGTTCGAAAGTCTGTTGGTTCGATTCATCATCGTCATGGAAGGCGATTTGCAACGTGGTTCCCGACGCTACCAATTCCGCAACGACCTATACGCCTCCGGAAGAGATCGGATCGTTTAACGTTGCGTTCTGGAATCTTCAGAACCTGTTCGACCTGGATGTCTCGCCTCTGGCCGCCGACCTGGAATACACGCCGGTCAATGGTTGGGACAAACGCGCGTTCGAAACCAAGATTAACAATCTTGCCGACGTCATCCGGCTGATGTTCGACGGCAAGGGCCCCGATCTGCTGGGCATTTGCGAAATCGAAAATGCAAGAGTTGCCAACATTCTTATCGAAGCCATTGGACGAGACGACTATGCGTTGGCTCACGTAGAACACCCTGATATTCGCGGCATCGATACGTCGCTGATCTATTCGACTCGCATCTTCGATATCGACGAATCAAAAACTCAGGGCCACATGGTGCACCTGCGGTATCCAACGCGAGACATCTTTGAAGTTCACCTGAAAGTTCGCAGCAACAACGCAGACTTAACGGTGCTGGTCAATCACTGGCCGTCAAGAAGTCTGGGCCAGTTGGAAACGGAACCGTTTCGCATGACGGTCGCCAGCCACTGCGGCAAACTTGTTGACGATAATGTAAAGCTAAGCCGCAAAGAATATCTGCAACTGAAAGACAACGAGCTCTCGCTGCACATACTTAACAAAGCCTGGGACAGCAACGTTTTGCTGATGGGAGACCTGAACGACGAACCCTGGAATCGCAGCGTCATGGATATTCTGGGGGCCGGTTTCACGATCGATCATCTTGAAGAACCAATCCGGTTTGCTCGCGGAAGCCTGCCGTCGTTTAAGTCGTATGCGTCGAAATCAGCGAAGCTGTTCAACCCGATGTGGGCGATGATGAACAAGCCGGATCAGGGCACGCACTATTATTCTCAGGCAACTCAAACGATGAACATGCTGGATCAGTTTTTGCTGTCCAGAGGACTGTATTTCGGTCTGCAGGGACTGCAACCCAAGGTGCGAATCGACCTCGTAGCCGATCAAGCAACTCCTGCGGAACGCATGTCACCCTACGTTCCGGAAGTTGATATCTTTCGCCCGGAAATCATGACCACGCGAAAAGGGCGTCCTCGCGAATTCCGCTGCGAAAATCATTCCGGCTTCAGCGACCACTTCCCCATCACAACCACCATCCGTATCCTCAGTCGAGACGCCTCGA
>CALFSX010000081.1 GCA_937916515.1 uncultured Planctomycetaceae bacterium
GACCATGACCATGACCATGACGAGCATTAAATGCACAGGCATGGAGAAGCCATTTATCTCGCCACTCACGCAAGACTTCGTCCGTTGGACGTGCGGTTAAACGATACTCCCCGGCGCGCCCTAAAAAGAAACTCAACCATGCTTTCGACATTCCTTTTCGGCTTTGCCGTTCGCTTTGCTCAATCACTCGCTCAGGCGGCTCCGTTCATTCTGACGGGCTTCTTCATCGCCGCCGTTTTTCGACGCTTCCTGGGCTACGAGAAAACTCGGCAACTGTTTGGCGGGTCAGAAATGGCGGCGTTGTTCAAGGCGTGGCTGATCGGCATGTTGCTGCCGGTGTGCTCACTGGGTGTAATTCCGGTCATCGTTGAACTGCGGCGTGCCGGCATTAAGGGCGGAACCATTCTAGCGTTCGCAATGTCCGCTCCGCTGTTCAACCCGCTATCACTGTTGTACGGCCTGACGCTCAGCGAACCGATCGCCATTCTATCGTTTGCAGGATGTTCGCTGGTGATCGTGGCGGTGGTGGGCATGGTTTGGGATCGCGTGTTTCCTGACAGTCAGATGACCGGCGTTGCGGACGAATCCGTGCATCACGGAATTCGTCGTATGGTGGCGCTGGGAACGTCGGCGGGGAAATCGGCGACCGGTCATTCGCTGATGCTGGTAGCCTGTGGTTTGATCGGCGTCGGATTGTTGGGAGCCATCATTCCTCACGCGTCGCTGCAACATCACTTCAATCATGATCAACCGCTGGCTCAGCTAAAGATGGCGGCTTTAGGAATTCCGGTGTATGCGACTCCTATGTTGGCGATGTCGCAGATGGGGATGATGTTTCAGCACGCCAATTCCATCGGAGCCGCCTTTGTGCTGCTGACGTTGGGAGCCGGCATGAACATGGGACTCGTCGTGTGGATGATCGGCCAATACGGCGTCAAACGCAGTGGTGTCTGGATGAGTCTGCTGCTGGTGGTGGTGATCGGTTTGGGCTACGCCGTCGATAAGCCACTGTTTCCGAAGGATATTGATCCCGCGAATCATACTCACGCCTTCGACATTTACGGCCAGCCGTTTTCCGGTTCCGGAAGTTTCGCCACACTGGCCAATCAATCGGCGGAGAAACTCAACCGCGACATTCTGCCTTATGAATGGTACAGCCTGGAGCTGCTGGCACTGTTGATGGTCGCCGGGATTGTTGTTCGACTGGCCGATCGCAACGGACGTCTGGAAACGTGGGTCGCTCAGGTGCCCGAACCGACCGAATCTGGCAGCATGGATATCGTGGTGCCTCCGACCGTGCTGGGCGGACTGGCTTTGGTCGGTCTGGTGATCTTTAGCGCCGTCGGTTGTTACTCCTATTACCCGCCAGCCAGCGAAGTGTTCGAGGAGATTCATATCGCCAAAGGAGAAGCCCTGAGCGCTGGTATGTCGGGCGACGTGACTCACGCGGAATACTGGATCGACGTGTATCAGGAATGGACGCGAAAACTGGAAGTCGGCACGTTTCTTCGCACGGGCGAGGTCACGGATTACCAGCGCTGGAAAGCTCGTCTGGTACGTGAACATCTGGAAATGCTGAAACACAGCGTGCAAGACGGCGAACACGAGGAAGCTCGCGCGTGGGTGGCAAAGGTCCAACGCAGCCACAACCGGATGAAGGACGCGTTTTGAAATTTGGAGTGCTTCGACTTGTCGAAGCTTTCCCTTTGTGGAGGCAGTGACGATCGATTTGGTGTGACCACATCGAGACAGAGTGGCCACCAGTTCTATTAGGGCACATCGACTGCCGGAGGAAGCTGACGGATGTGTATTCATTTTTAGAAACAGCCGGTTCAAACCTTCGGACGGCTTTGGCAGTCCGTTTGATGTTCAAACATAGCCATCGCGGCAGAAATCGTCTGCGTGCGGCCCGCTGGGCACGCGGTAAAACGTACACCTTTCAAATTTCATCTTATTCAGACAGGATTAAACTCGATGACTTTCTACTTACGACCACTTAAGGCCTGCCTCATGTTGGCTACGGTTTTTTGGTTTTCGGCGCTGGTAGCATCATCGGCGGACGCTCAAACAGTTCGCTCCAAAACGATGATGCGCGTGTTCTGGCAGGACCGAGACCCCGATCAATTGTCGTGGGCCAACATCACGTTAACCGACAAGTGGGACATTAAACGCGGCTGGATTCAGGGATTTCCGAAACTGGATGCCGAGAAACAGGATCTGGTGCAAATGAAAGCCAACAACGGCATCCTGGTAGTCGGCGTGCGCGATCACGACGATGGCAAGTTTCAAAGCGGGTGGGTATCCGTCGATGCCGGCGTGTTCGAAGAGCCTCACGGCAATCACAGTCATTGGAAGTACAGCAGTGATCCCAAAGTTACCGGAATGACGCTGGATACGGATCAGGGCAACCCCGCTCACTTGTATGTTTACGACAATAACTTTTATCTCGCGAACGACCAGAAGAATGGGTTTACTCGATTGCAGCCGATGCTGTTGAAGCAACCGGCGTCGGCGGCGAGGAGTGCGAAGTTCTTCCCGGGTGGAGGAAGTCACATCACGCTGGCGGCTGTCAACAATACTGTCGCCTACGGCAGTTGGATTGACGGTGGCGGTCCGAATGCGGGACGTGTGGACGTGGTTTCGTTGTTGCAAACCGGGGAAGCGAAAATTGCCTATTCTTTCTCGTTGCCCAGCGGAGTCATTCACGGGGCGACGCAGAATTCCGGCAAGGTTTTCTTTGCGCCGGCGGATGGCATTTGCTGGGTGAATGCGGACCAGACGTTTCAGAAGTCTGCGGAAACTGTTCAGGTAAACCACCTCTCGCTGGGGCAGGACGAAGAGAGCGACAAGCCGCTGCGCACAGGAGCGTTCGCCAGTGAACAGAATTGGGTGCTATGTACAACGGGCAAAGGCGACCAGTCGTCGCTGTGTCTGATTAACGCGCAGGCGGCTCAACCGACAGTCGTGAAGGTGCAGATTCCGGTGGCCGATGGCCTGCGTCTGACAACTCCCGAAACCGTTCTTTCGTTGGGCAATCGCTATGCGTTTCTGTTTCAGGATCGCACGGACGGCGATAGTGAGGTTCAGGAATACTTAACGGTTCTGGAGCTGGACCCGAACCGTGATCGCGATTTCAGCGATGCGAAGTTGAAGACAACAATTCCGGTGGGAGCCAGTAAGGTGGATGGCCACCACGGTCACCACGCCATAGCCTTTGACGCTTATGGCCGGCATGCGGTGTTTACTGAACCGGGGACTGGCGTCATCAACGTTCTGTCGTTAAAGGGCATGAACGTGGTCGCTCGCTTCAAGGTCGGCGGTTCTCCGGACAGTGTTGTCGTCGTCGGCGCGCCGGAGCATTTTCATTGATTCAGATCGACGTGTTCGTAGGCCCAAATGGTGCCGCCGTCCTGTTGCATTTTGGCTTTGCCTATTGGATCCGTTCAGTGTTTTCCACGTTTGAGGAGTGGAGGTAACTTCGTAAATGGAAGTGGGAGTTTCCTGTTAGCGTCTCACGTCGATTGGCAAAACGTTCTTTGGCCGAACGATGCGGGCATGTGTCGCTCAACTGTTTCTTTGCATTGTTACGTGCGAATCGTCCATTCTCTTACACACGTTTTCTATCGATGATTTGAATAGATCTGGTTTTATCGATCGTTCTTATGGTGCAGTTTCACTTCCTGTGCCATCTGTTTATTCGCAATTAACTTGACCAGAACTCTCAGTCGAGATTAGTTTGACACGAACTGCTTTCTGTAAGGTAAGTTCTGATGGATCGTCATACCGTCATTCGAATTTCTATTTTGGCATTTTGGCAAGCGTTCCGGTGCATTGCTCGGGGAAACTCTGGCTGCGGCGTTGATTACAGGGAGCTTTGCGTCCTTTGCAGGGTGCCACCCTTGAATGAGTATTCCGCAGGAAGGCTGATTCAGTTTTCTTAACTTTCTTTTGTGTCCCAACCTTGCCGACTGACTACTTCAAGCTTGAATCGTTTCCAATCTTTTAGATAGGAATGAGGGTGCCGTTTTTATGAATAAGCAAACACAAAAGTTTTTGAAGCAACGATCGAAGCGAGCCGCGTTTACTTTAATTGAGTTGCTTGTTGTTATCGCCATCATTGGCGTGCTCGTAAGTCTGCTATTGCCAGCCGTTCAGCAGGCCCGTGAATCGGCTCGTCAGACTCAATGTAAGAATAATTTGAAACAGATTGCACTGGCACTTCATTCTT
Organism: uncultured Planctomycetaceae bacterium; assembly: GCA_937916515.1. GTDB lineage: Bacteria > Planctomycetota > Planctomycetia > Planctomycetales > Planctomycetaceae > Fuerstiella. The sequence continues at coordinate 4,229 of CALFSX010000081.1, forward strand.
TTCATGATTCTCGCGGTGCGTTTCCTCCTGCTCGACTAATCATGAATGGCGTGATTCCTCTTAATGACTTTGGAACGGTGCTTGGTGCGGATGAACCATCATGGCTTGTTCATATTATGCCATTTCTGGAACGCGCCAACGAAGCAGCGGAGTGGGACGTCTATACGCCGTTTGGAGCACATTCCGAGGCGGCGCGTTCGCGGTTTCTGACGACGTATCTGTGTCCTACAAGGCATTCAGCCAGCAACGCCGTGAGTCCTGACTCTGTCACTCAGATTAGGTTTGCATGCGGCTGTGAGACACCGCGACAGGTCATTCCTGGCGGAGCGATTAGTGACTATGCGGCTTGCATGGGTGATCCATCGCCGGGGTCTCGAGGTTTTCCGGATGATTTTTACTGGGGAGGCAAAGGAACGGGCGTATTGATTGCCGGAGTTCCCAAAAGCAGCCGCTTAGTGACTCTGGAGGGGACGGCGCGTTTCGTTGACCCATTCAATGAATCGTCGGGGCTTGTTCCTGCTGATGTTTGGAATGATTGGGACGGAAAAATACGGATCAATGATGTTACCGATGGAACATCAAACACACTGCTTGCGGGGGAAATGCATGTGCCGCGTGGCAAGCTGAGTGTCGCTCCTTTTAACGGTCCTGCTTACTACGGACGATCGTTCGTTCACTTTTCTCGAATTGCAGGTCCTGGCGTGCCGTTAGCGCACGGGCCAGATGACGATCGAGCCAGCAACTATTCTTTCGGATCGAATCATCCGGGGGGAGTTCAGTTTGCACTCGCCGATGGCAGCGTGAGGCAGATTTCAACATCGATCGGCTCAAGGCTGATTGGTCGACTGGCAAATCGGTCGGACGGTGTTGAGGTGTCCAAATTTTAATACGGCTGGAAGCTGATAGTCCCGCATCTTGCAGCCGCTCGTTGGTTGAGGCTTTTGTATTGCAAGGATGATTTGCTTCCCGGCATCTGGCTGTTGCGAGCAGTCTTGTGGCCAGCAGCGTCGAACCTGTGTTGCCCGTTCCGGAATTTTTTGGCGCAATTTCTAAACAGTTATTCGTCAGTGGCAATCTCGGTAACGAGTCGTTTTGTAGACAATTTGTCAGGGTTGAAGTATGAGGCGCCTTCCATTTATTCTGCTGGTTACATTGGTGCTGATGGGATGCGGTGATTCTCGGTTAAAGACTGTGCCAGTAAGCGGGAAAGTGGTGTTCCCTGATGGAAGTCCTGCACGTACTGGAACAATCGAATTCGAATCCAGGGACTTCCCAATTACTGCAACGGGGCAAATTAGCCCTGATGGAAGTTTTGTGCTTGGCACATATGAATCAAATGATGGAGCTGTTGCTGGATTCCATCAGGTGATTATTCTGCAGATGGTGATCAACGACGGCACGATCAACCACTCAATGGATCATGGCAAGATGGTGGATCCGAAGTTCGCCACATATGGGCTTTCCGGTCTGAACGTCATGGTTGATCGTGAAAAAGAAAATTATCTGGTGATCGAAGTCACTTCCGTCACAAAGAAGTAAGCAAAACCTCAACAGTTAAAGACGCGCGTAAGCGCACCAAAAGCTGTGTCGTTGAGTGCCGGTCCTGGTTCTAGTCCGGGGCGTTGCCGGGGGCTTGGGGTACAGCTAAGTCTGCGTAGTGCCATCGATGGAGCGATGCCTGTCTTGTGCGCGGGAAGGCTGGTCGCTGGCTGATTTGTTTAGTGCAGTGTCAACTGAAACACCGTGCCTTCTTCGGTTTTAGCGAATAGGGAAGTCTGCGCAATGGCGGTGCTGACTTTTAGTTGGGCGAGTGCTGGGTATGAGCCGCTGCCAACGCTAGAAATCGATGTTATTGCGGGAAGCTCGCCGTCTGTTTCGGGGGAAATTGTTGGTGATGCAAGACAGCGATATAGCTTGCGATTAACGTGTCCCATCGCGTCCAGTCGGGCGATGGGTTCCTGTCCCAGATAGCAACCTTTGGTGTAGCAGATGGTCTGAGCAACTCGATCGACTTCCGGGGCGAGGTTTGCGTCTGTGACGTCGATTCCAACTTGCGGAAAGCCTTCCATGATTCGTTGGTGATGGAACACTGCAGAGCCTGCGGGCGTGGCGACAGCGGTTAGCGAATTCCACACGGTGACGCTGGCAGCGGAATTCACAGAAATAAACGCGACCGGCTGGCTGTTCCATTCGGTGGTGAACAGCGTTGCGGTATCGTTGAAACTGCAGCCGTGTTGTTTGTTTGCCGGCACTGGTAGGTCAGTTTTTGACAATGTCTCAAAGGTGGCTGGCCCCATGATGGCAAAAGTGGCGGTGGGCGTTTCTTCGGCGACGATCGAAACGTCTTCTGTGATGATGTAGCGGTTCAGGTGTTTCAGGATTGCGTCCTGGTTGCCGGGTAGCATCATGATTTCAATGGCGTTGTCTGTGGCCAATAGGTAACCGTGAGCCAGAATTTTTGCCTTTACGTCTGTGAAAAATGCTTCACAGACATCGCCCGGCTGCATTGCCTTAATGTTGTTGGTGCAGAAGTTGTGCAAAAATTTGGCTCGATCAGTCCCGGTCGCCACGATGCGAATCATGTCGCCAACCGGGCAAACCACTGCGGAGTCTGAAAGTGCGATTGCTTCGTCTGCCAGACTGTTGAAGTGGTCAACGTGTGTGGCCCCAGAATCGTCTGTGGTCAGGTATGCGTTAAGTGTTTTGAACGCGTTCAGTAGGTCGGAAGGAAACATGAGCAATCGTTAAGAATAGAAGAATCGTGGGGCGGTGAACTTTGTTGTCGGTCAGGTCAGTGTTTGGCGGTAACTTGAGACACGAAGTCTTTGTAGAGTTCGTCCAGCGGAACGGAGGTCGCGGATCCCTGGTGGATGACAAGCCGATAGTTAAGAATTGTTGGAATGGTGTTGCTGACGGGCACCGGGGTTCGTCCCGGATAGACGGCGTTTTGCATGCTGCGTTTGCGACGGAGGATCCAGAGGTTTGATTCGCCGGGGTTGGTTGGGTGAGTCATCATGGTCACGCCTGAGGTTTCGTTGGAGATATCCAGCCATGGGCCGGCAGAGATGGCCTCAGTTGTGGGTTCGGTCTCCATATTCAGGGAAACAAAGTGCTGAGCCGGAGATAGCTTAATTCTCGGCGAAAAGCCGCCATAGCCTTTGTCGTCTTCCGACCCGCCGATTTTTACGTCCGGCAGCAGCGCCAGCAGTTCGATTCTGAAGTCGATTGTGCGATAGTTGGGGGCAGCGGAAGAAATGGTGACTTCAGTGCGTTCGGCAACGATTGGCATTTGCTTCTGGTTGGCGTCCAGCAGTTGAGGTGACGTCCAGTGGACGGTGCAGCCAAGGATCACGCTTCCGTCGGGCAACAGAGTCGAGCTGCTGTCCTGGGTTTTCCAGGCAAAGTCTTTGCATAACCATGGATCGCCGATTTTTCGATCACCCACCCAGACCTGATGCCAAGCCCAAAAGATTCCTCGATGGTGAAGATGGTCGTCCGGAAAGTCTTCTGTGATGACGTTTCCGTTCAGGTCGTACAAAGGATGGATGTAGTTTGAGCGAGGATGTTTTCCGTTCAGCGACCGGGTTTGCAGCTGGTATTGAAGGACAGGCTGATCGCCCTGCAGCACCAGAATTCCGTCGGCATTCTGTTCTGCAGAAAGGCCAGACGGAATTTTCTGGGCGAGCGCGGACGAATTGATGGCCACGGATATCAGGGCAATCGCCAGAATTTGTAGCGTGAGAAAAGCATTGATCCAGAGTTTTGGGGCGTTTTGAAGGTTCAAGCCGTCACCTCGTTGGGGGTGTGTTCAATGCGTGGTAAGTTTCGCAACAGGCGATTTTGGGCGTGGTTGGTAAAGTCGTTCGTATGCGGCTTGTGGCTGGGCTTCCAGCTGCAAGTGTCAGGCGAGTAGCCTGTTTGAGGACTTTCTGCTTCGCTGTTGATCAGGGATCGCGTCTTAGCTTTCGTTTTTATTGACCTGAATACATCGTACTAACTCGTGACAAAGTTTTCCTTTCATCTGGATGCGACCGACAAAACGACATCCGCTCGAGCGGGCCGTTGGGAGACTCCGCACGGTGTCGTGGATACTCCCGCGTTTATGCCCGTCGGTACATTGGCGACCGTGAAGGGGTTGTTGCCGGAACAGATTCGTTCAACGGGCGCCCAAATGGTGCTTTCGAACACGTATCATTTGGCGTTGCGGCCAGGTTCGGATGTGGTTCGTGATCTGGGTGGACTGCACCGTTTTATGGACTGGGACGGCCCCATTTTGACCGACAGTGGCGGTTTTCAGGTGTTTAGCTTGTCCAAAATGCGAAAAATTACTGACGAAAAAGCCGTTTTTCGTTCTCACATAGACGGCAGCCTGCTGGAACTTTCGCCGGAAAAGGCAGTGCAGATTCAGGAGGATCTGGGGGCCGACTGCATTATGTGTCTGGACGAGTGTCCTCCAGCGGATGACGTTCGAGAAAAGATTCAGGCCGCCGTGGATCGCACCACGTTGTGGGCAAAACGCTGTCGAGACGCTCAGAAACGCGACGATCAGGCTTTGTTTGGCATTGTTCAGGGTGGCGTGACGGAGGAAATGCGGACACGATCGGCTCAGGCGCTGCTGCCGATTGATTTTCCGGGATATGCGGTGGGTGGGCTAAGTGTGGGCGAAGCGCCGTCCGACATGTATCGCACTCTGGATTTCACCGTGCCGCAGCTTCCGGTTGAAAAACCGCGATATTTAATGGGAGTGGGGCGTCCGGAAGACATTCTGGAGGCTGTTTGTCGCGGAGTAGACCTGTTTGACTGCGTGATGCCCACTCGAAATGGGCGAAATGCGATGGCATTTACCAGTACGGGGCCGGTTCGGTTAAGAAATGCAGTTCATCAAAAGGACGAGCGTCCTTTGGATGCGGAATGCGATTGCACGGCCTGTACACGGTTTTCCAGAGCTTATTTGCGGCATCTGTTTGTGGCGAAGGAGATGTTGGGAGGCATTTTGGTGTCGCTGCACAACGTCGCATTTTACCAGAAGCTGGTCAGAAACCTCCGAATTGCAGTAAACAACGGCACAGTGGCGGAGTTCCGGGCTAATCAGCTTGCTCGCTGGCAGGGACAGCTTTAGTATACCGCGTTTTTCCGGAAGTCGGTGTTTGGACAGAAGATCCGTCCAGGCACAGGCCAACCGTCTTTGTTTTGATCGCCGATATCGGCCAACTTCAGCGTGGTGCAACTTAGTGAATATCTTAGGGCTGAAATTAAGTGCGGCAAAACTTCTGACGTTAGCTCAGAATGGGATCGCAGTTCCTGACGTTGGAGCTGAAGGTGCCGCTGCTGCGCCAGTGAATCCATTGGTTCAGTTTGCTCCCATGCTGATCACCTTTGTGGTGATGTTTTACTTTATTGTAATGCGACCTCAAAATCGTGAGCAGCGAAAGCGTGCGGAGCTGTTAAGTGCTCTAAAGAAGAATGACAAAGTTGTGACGATTGGCGGCATCATTGGGACCATCGTGGATATTTCCGGCGATGGTTCGCGAATGACGCTAAAAGTAGATGACGGTACCCGAATCAAGTTTATTCGAAGCAGCATTCAGGGACCATACGACGAAAAATCAGAGGCCGAATCAACCGGCAGTTAATTGAGACAAATCTTTCACCAGTTGCGGCGACCTTGCAGAAGCGGGTCGTACCAACGCGTTTCCGTTTTTCAGTCGTCACGAAGACGCCTGCTTGAACTGATCAGGAATTATCACTGATGTTGAATATGCTCACAGGAGTATTGACGCTCGCGATTCAGGATGGCGGCGTCGCGGCTGGTGCTGCGGAAACTGCAGCTGAAGCGTCTGCCCAGGCTGCGGAGCTAGTGCCCGCGGTTGCTGAATCAGCAAACATTGGCGGTGGCACAGCTTTTGCCATTTTCGTGTTTGGCTTGATTGGATCGTTTGTTCTGGGTGCGTTTCTTGCCAAGGCAATGAAGCTGACCGACTGGGGTTTCCGATTCGGCGTTTGCCTTGCAGCATTGGCGATCGGCCTGTTGCCGTTTCTTGTTCGCATGATGAACGGCGAAACACTGGGCGAAGGTATTCGTCTGGGTATCGACCTTGCCGGCGGAACGAACATGGTGTTCCAGGTGGAGGAAGAAGAAGGCAAAGAGCTTAACGACGAAATTATGGACAAGATGGTGACAGCCGTCGCCAAGCGTATTAACCCCACAGGAACGTCGGAAATTACCGTTCGTCAGGTGGGACGCGATCGTCTGGAAGTTATTGTTCCAGGTGAAGATCCTCAAACAGTTAACGAAATCAAACGCAGCATTACCAAGCTGGGTAGCCTGGAATTCTTCATCACCGTCAATCAGCAGGTTGATGATCCGGTTATGGTGCGAGACGCCCTGCAGATGTCCAGCGATTCCAAGCAGTTGGTGAGAACGCTGCCGGATGGATCGACGGAAGTTTATGCAATGTGGCTTCCCGCCTATGAAAAAGGCGAAGATCAGACACCGCAGTTTCTGAATCGTAGCGATGTTGTTCGACGTGAAGTTGAGAAGTTCCGAGAAGTGAACGGCGTCAAAGAACGCTATAAGACGGAAGAATACCTTGTGCTGGTTGACCCTGTCGAACAGCAGGTAAGTGGCAAGTACTTGAAGAATGCTTCGTGGGGGGTTGATTCACAGTCTGGTGGCCAGGTTGTGAACTTCCGCTTTGATACTCGAGGGGCGTTTCTGTTCAGCCGCTTGACAAGTCGCTTCCAGCCTCAGTCTGGCAAGCCGAAACGTGGCTTGGGGATTGTGCTGGACCGCAAGTTGTACAGTGCTCCCGACATCAACGATGTCATCAGCGACAATGGCCAGATCAGCGGTAACTTCACGAATGATGAAGTGCGAGAACTAGCTGGCGTGTTGAACGCCGGTGCCCTGGAAGTGCCGATCAACCGTAAGCCACTTAGTGAAGCAACCGTTGACCCGACATTGGGTGAGGACGTCCGCAAAAAGGGTGTTCAGGCTATCATGTTCGCCGCCGGATGCGTGGTGCTGTTTATGTTGGTCTACTATCGGTTTGCCGGTGTTGTTGCCGTGTTGTGCCTGTTACTGAACATTGTGTTGGTTCTAACCATCATGATGGGTATCAATGCGACCTTCACGTTGCCTGGTCTGGCCGGTTTGGTGTTAACCATCGGTATGGCGGTCGACGCCAACGTTTTGATCTTCGAACGTATGCGAGAAGAAGTGAATCGTGGTTCGAGCTTGCGTGTCGCCATTCAAAACGGATTTGGCAAAGCGTTTTCAACAATTATCGATGCCAACGTAACGACTTTGATCACAGCCATCATTCTGTACATGATTGGTACTGACCAGGTGAAAGGCTTCGCCGTTTCTCTGTTTATCGGTATCGTGATGAGCATGTTTACCGCCCTGTATGTTGGTCGTTTGATTTTCGACGTGGCGGAGAAAAAACGCTGGATCAGCAACCTGAGCATGATGAGCATTGTTGGAAATACCAACATTGACTTCCTCGCTAAGCGAGCAATCTGCGGCATGTTGTCACTGGCACTGATTGTTGGTGGATTACTGGCCTTTGCTTCTCGCGGAGAAAATAACTACGACATCGACTTCACTGGTGGCACGATGGTGACATTCCAGTTGGAGCAGGCTGCGGAAACTGAAGCTGTTCAGGCAGCTTTGCAAACTCAGTTTAAGGACAACTTTACCGTTGAGCGACTGACGCTTGCAGGTGAAGACACAACCGGCGGCAGCAAGCACTTCCGACTGCGAACCACAGAAACGGACAACGCCGAAAACGCGGGTGAAGCGACTTCTGCGGAAGACCGCGTTCGACTGGCCGTGTTCGAATCATTCAAAGGTCAGTCAGATATGAAACTACTGATGGTCTCTATGGACTATTCAGAAGTGGAACCCTTCCTGATTGAAGTTGGCGATGAATCGGCTGAAGCGTTGCAGTATCAACGATTTAGTGGCGGACATAAGTCAACGATCAAGCTGTCGACAGAAGTTGCGGCAGGCACGATTTCGGACATGGTTGCCGATGCGATCCGTGGAATTTCTGTGGCCGATGGGTCGAAGTACCCAGAACCAGAAGCCTTCTTTGAGGTTCAGGGGTTGAGCGGTTCTGGTAAGGAAGCTGTTGGTCAGGAAGTACAAAAGTTTGACGAAGTCCTTGTGCGATCAACTCCGGAATTGCCAAAAGAAGATCTGGAAGCGGCTTTGACAAGCATCAAGAGCCAGTTGGATTCCAGCCCGCTGTTTGACGAAGTGAACACTTTCGCAAGTGCCGTTGCCAGCGAAATGAAGACATCTGCCGTGTTGGCGATTGTGATCAGCCTGTTGGCGATCGTTGCCTATATTTGGTTCCGATTCCAGAAAATCACCTTCGGCCTGGCAGCTGTGGTGGCTCTGGTTCACGACGTACTTATTGTTCTGGGACTTATGGCACTTGCGTCGTACTTGAACGGAAACCCACTTGGGAACGCTTTGTTGCTGGGCGACTTCCGCATCAACCTGCCGATGGTTGCCGCGTTTCTGACAATTGTTGGTTACTCACTGAACGACACAATCGTCGTGTTTGACCGCATCAGAGAAGTCCGGGGCAAGAATCCCAACCTGACGGATGAGATCGTCAATACTTCGTTGAACCAGACTCTGTCACGAACGTTGTTGACTTCGTTAACGACATTTCTGGTGGTCATCATTCTGTATGTGTTTGGTGGCGAAGGTATTCACGGTTTTGCATTCTGTCTGACACTGGGCGTAATTGTCGGTACCTACAGCTCGATTTATGTGGCCAGCCCGGTTCTGGTTTGGTTGATGAATCGTGATGCTAAGGCTGGCAAAAGCTAGTCAGTCCTGAACGTTTCTCTTTTCAAATCGTGCAGAAGCCGGGATGGTCATAGTCAGCATACCTGGACGATTGCTGAAACAGTTCTATTGCCCTTGAAGTTGGTCTAAGACTGACTTCAGGGGCAAACTTGTAGAACTGCGACAAAGATCTACACCCATGCTGTCCGCCAGTCGCTGACAGCAGGGTGGTTTAAGTTGCGAAGTGTTACGTTGCTGAACAGCACGTTTCATCTAAATTCATGCGTCAGCAGCGAACAGCTGAAGCAACGTTTGTCTTTTCTTGTCGTCGGAAGTGTTGAGTAATGATTGATTCAGGCCCTAGTAAGTGGAGCTCAACTGACGCGACTGAGCTGTATGAAGTTTCTCGCTGGGGGAATGGATACTTTTCTGTCAGCGCCGGTGGCAATGTTCTGGTTCATCCGGATCGAAACCCGGATCGATCGATCGATCTGAAAGAGCTGGTGGATCGTCTGCAGCTGCGCGGGTTGGACGTGCCGGTTCTGCTGCGATTTAACGGCATTATCAAAGACCGCTTGAAGGTGCTTCACGACGCGTTTAGTACGGCGATTAAGGATCATGATTACAAAGGCAAATACGCCTGCGTGTATCCGATCAAAGTGAATCAACAGCGTCAGGTTGTTGAAAAGGTGGTTGAGTTCGGTCGTGAATTTGGCTTTGGCCTGGAAGCTGGCAGCAAGCCGGAATTGCTGGCTGTTGTGGCCATGACAGAGCCGTCAACTCCCATCATTTGCAACGGGTTTAAGGACGCTGAGTTCATTGAAATGGCGTTGCTTGCTCAGAAGGTTGGCCGCCATGTAATTCCGGTTGTTGAAAAATACACGGAACTGAAACTGGTTCTGGACTATGCCGAAAAGATCGGTGTTCGACCGGCGATTGGTATGCGAGTAAAATTGGCAGCACGTGGTGCCGGCCGATGGCAATCTTCCGGTGGCTACCGATCCAAGTTCGGCTTGCGTGTGAATGAAATTCTAACGGCGTTGGAAGAACTGAAGTCGCGTGGCATGGAAGACTGCTTCCAGCTGCTGCATTTCCATCTGGGTAGTCAGATTACCAATATTCGTCAGGTGAAGTCCGCTTTAAACGAATCGTCACGGATCTATGCGGACCTGGTGAAGCGTGGAGCGGGTTTGAAATACCTTGACGTTGGCGGCGGATTGGGAGTCGACTATGACGGCTCGCAGACGAACTTTGAATCCAGCATGAACTACACGATTGAAGAGTACGCTCGCGACGTGGTTTATCATGTGCAGACTGTCTGCGATGATGCTGGTGTTGCGCACCCAAACATCATTTCGGAAAGTGGTCGAGCGGTTTCGGCATTTCATAGCGTGTTGCTGTTTGGTGTCCTGGGTGTTTCTCAACAGGGTAGCGAACTTACGCCTGACGAACTTCAGCCACCCGAAGATGCAGTGCAGTCGATTCTGGATCTGTTCCAGACTTACAACGTGTTGAATACACGTAACGCATTGGAAAGCTATCACGACGCACAGTTGGCAATTGACGATGCCATGACCTTGTTCGCCACAGGGCACCTGTCTTTGGATCAGCGTTGTCTTGCGGAAAACCTATACTTTGCGATCTGTCATCGCATTTGGATTCTGACCGAAACAATGGACTTCATTCCGGAAGAGCTGGAAAAGCTCGACCGCATGTTGTCTGATAATTACTTCTGCAACTTTTCGTTGTTCCAGTCGATTCCGGACTCGTGGGCAATTAAGCAGCTGTTTCCCGTCATGCCGATTCATCGGTTGAATGAAGAGCCCAAACGCCATGCCGTACTAAGCGATATTACCTGCGATTCCGACGGAAAGATTGATCAGTTTATCGATCGTCGCGATGTGAAACGCACATTGCTGCTGCACGAATACGACGGTTCACCATATTGTCTGGGGACGTTTCTTGTGGGAGCATACCAGGAAATTCTGGGTGACCTTCACAACCTGTTCGGCGACACAAACACGGTCCACGTGGATTTGTCTGACACCGGTGAAGTCGTATTGGACGCGATCCTGAAGGGCGAAACCGTTGGAGAAGTGCTGGACTACGTTCAATACGACGGCAAAGATCTTATCCACCGTCTGCAGGTAACAGTGGAAGATGCGGTTCGTGAAAACCGTATCACGCACGCAGAAGCTGGCCAGTTTGTTCGCTTCTATGAAGAAGCACTTAACGGGTACACGTACCTGGAAGAACCTTCTTCCAGGTGATTTTGCTGTCTCTTGTCTACCCGACAGATTCAGGTGGCTTGCGGTGGGCGATACGAACACTCCAGCCAGTGACGTCTAAGTGCAATTTGCGTTTTGTTGTGGGCGAACTTGATCGCCTCTTGCACTAAGGATGTGCCTCTATGGTTTGGAGTGTTTCGACTGGTCGAAGCTTTCTATTTCTGGACGTTCATGAAATGGAAAACCACGCATTTTGAAATGCTGCATTTGAATAAAGTGCGATGACAAGTGACCGTACTTCATAGATGCACGTCGCAAGGTGACCTTGTCTTCAGGTAAACGGCTCTGGCATAAATGATTTAACCCGTGGCTGTTGGCCACGGGTTAAACGTTTCGATTGGAATTGTCGGGCCGGAAGTTGTGGAAACTTCCGGGCCCAGCGGCTTGATGTTGCCCCGGCAAACACTGACGATTTGGGCAGAAGAGTTATCGAGCGGCGAAGTTTTTCTGGCCAGGAAGTGCGAATACGTAGATCAAAGACGGGGCTTCGGCTTCAAAGTCATTGTCGGAGGCCACCAATAGCGTTTGGCGTCCATCGCTTAACGTGTGTCCCAGTGTCAGCCCTTCCAGTTTTTCCGGAAGTTGCGCGACCGATAGCTTGAATTCTGGTGCAAGGAAGTCGATCAAGACCTGTTTGGCAACCGGTTTGATGGAAGGTGGCAGGGATCCGGCAGGAAGTTTTTCGATGTCCTGAACTTCGGTGGCGCCTTCCAGGTTGATCTTCATGATCTTCTTGAACTTCGCTTCAGCACCAGAGTAGTGATCGCGTTCAATGACCAGAAACTCATTGGGGCTGACCGCCAGGATTTCGTTCAGGCCGTTTTCTGATGCGTCCAGTTGATAGACGAATTCTTTAACGTCGCCGGTTGCGATATCTACCTGAACGATCCGACAGTTCACTCCCACTGGAACGCCACCATCTTCGTTTCGTTCACCATCCTGCAACAGAACGTGCTGCATCACGCCGATCAGCGTTGATTTGTCTGGTGAAATGGCCAGCCCTTCCATGCCCTTGTTCGAAGATCGCCCGGTGCTGTTGGTTTTGTTCTCTTCAGCTTTGGATTCACTTGGGTTTGCTACACACAAGTGTTCTGGCAATTGAAAGCGTTTGACTTCTTTTCCGACTGATGTGAACTCAATCAACTGTGGACCGTATTCGTCGGAAACGAAGAAGTTTCCATTGTCAGAAAAACGAAATCCTTCAGGGTCCAGACGAACAGCACATGATTTTGTCGGTTCAATGGCTGATGAACTGCCCGTGAAAGGCCGTCCCTGTTCATCGACAAGCATTACGGAATCAACCAGTTTAAGGTTGATTGGATGATCCGTGCCTGGGGTTACGTCAATGTCTAAAACCTGGTACCGGCATTGATAACCTGTGGCTCCGTCATCCGGGCCTCGGTCCGGCAACGCCACATAGCGATGTTCTTTGCCTGAGTATTCCAGGGCAGAAAATCCACCAAGTCGGTTGTGTGGTTCACCGTTTTCAAGTTTGTCAGACTGTCCGGAAACATCTGAGGCTGTCCCGGACAGCTCGCCGACACCGATAAGTTCAATGCGGTCGTTGGCCTTTGAGTCTTCGACTGGCAGTGCAAGCATTGCGGAGCAAACCAGTGCTCCCGTGAGCGTTCCTTTGCGTGAATTGCGACACGTTGAAAGCAGACGTCTTATCGAAGTGATTAGGTTTTGAGAATTGAATGACATAGTGTTTAGCCGTTCTGGGAATAAAGTAAGGATTGGGGATCTGACTATGGCGATGCCTGTGTGTTCTGCTGAACCAACGTCAGCCAGATTCAGGGCAGTTGCCACGTGTAAAAAAACAGCGTGATACGTTTGATGCCATCAAACGAATATCACGCTGCTGTTCTGCAATTGCCTTTTCGTGGAAGGGAACCTGTGAGGTTCGCTTGTCTGCGTGCCTTGATGGCAGGCGTCGGTTATTTGCGAGTTCTTATGTCGCAGTTGGGAGGGACTAGAATTCACCGATGACTTCGCCGCCGGATCGTGTGCAGGCGTTGACGAAGACTCGAGCATCAACGTTTTCTGAAATGAAACGTACTGAGCCGTCGGCAAGTCCCACCTGAGCACCGCCGGTGTGAAAGCTGAAGACTTCGCTGACGTTGATCTTATTGATCATGTACGGTCCATATGGCGTCAGGCCGTCAGCGGTTGCCCCGTTGATGCTGAATCCGCAATCCGGATCGGCCCAGCCTGTTCCGTCGGCGGCATGGTAGATGCCACCGGCCTGGACCACCTTGTCGTCCGTGTAGGCGGCGAACATGGCCGCATTCATTCGCCCTTTTGCGGTGAATACCTGAGGCTGGCCAGCAGCTTCTGCAAGCATGATGGAGTTGGATGTTCCATCGGTGATGTCGCGAATTTGATTCTTGACGCCCTTGGCAAGCACACCAGCTCGAGACGCATCGCCGGGATCGGAAATTCCGAAAACGTTTGTATAGACCTTTTTCTTGACTTCGTTAATCGATCCATAGTCACCAGCGGCCGCACCAACAACCCAATACTGGTCTTTGCGTTCCGCGCCTGGAGTTGACGGGCAAGTCATCATTGTCAGTGTAGTTGACACCGCTGGTCGGTTTTCAAGGGCACTCCACGCTCGATCAAAGTTGATAATGTTTTGCAGGTTGCCCTGGTCAACAAACGGCAGAATCATGGTTGTCCATGATTGGTAGCCGCTGTAGTTTCCAGCGTTGTCTTCAATTTCGACGTCAGGTTTCAGTCGGCTTGGTGGAAATGTGGAAAATGCACTTTCGTAGTTGTGCAAAGCCAGTCCGAACTGCTTCAGGTTGTTCTTGCACTGAGTTCGGCGAGCCGCTTCGCGAGCCTGTTGAACGGCTGGCAGCAGAAGCGAGATCAGAATTGCGATGATTGCAATGACCACAAGCAGTTCAATTAACGTAAAACCGCGCGTTCGCTTGATGTTAGTTTTCACGTGTGTTTTCCTTTCGCCGCAGCGTGCGGCCTATCCTTTGAGAATGAAAATGAGAATGTAAACAGCCTGGACACCGCCAACGCCGGGGTGTGCATTCAGAATTGCCGTTGTGGCAGTTTCGGTGGTTAGTTCAGTAAGATTTCGGGGATGATGTTCTGGCCTTCAGAGATGACTACTGTGATTCCGGATGACGCTGGAGACGTGTACTTCTTTGGAAGTAGCTCTTTCAGCTTGTCCTCGTCGTCTTCAGAAACGCCTTCCATTGGGCCTTGCCAGCTTAAGGAGACTCGATACTCGCCAACCGGCGCTCCGTCAGCATACGAGTAGGTCGTTACAAAATAGTTGCCGGCTTCGTCGACGATCGCACGTGGAAGAAAGACCGGCTTTCCGTCGTCCGGTTCGGTCACAGGATGGAAGCGGATTGAGGCGTCGGGAATTGGTTCACCTTTAAACAGCACTCTGCCCAATGCAGGAGCCACCGGGCGTTGTGTTGGGTCTACTGCATCACCGCAGCCCGCTGCACAGAACAGGCTTGCTCCCAAAATCAACGTGGTAACTTGCAACCGGAACATACTTTGCTTTCGAATTTGCACTGCTATCAGTCACCACGATTCGCTTCGTGTGGCGCAAAATTACCCGACTAATGTGTGCGAATTATTAAAACGAAGTTAAGTTTTGGTTAACGCGGCTTCTGGGGGCTTACGGTTCCCTTAAAATGCCGGTTGCTGAGTGTGTTTGGGTTTACGGGAAGCGGCTGACTTCGCACGGTATTTGTTTTGTATGGGCGCATAGCGGCGTGAAACGCTTGGCTTGCGTGCTGTCGTTGAGGGACGGCGTAAAGCGGTCAGGCTTATTGACTTGCCGTTTAAGACAAGCAACAGCGATCTCATGACGGGGCCGGAAGCGTTGCTACTTGAAGCTGAGCCTGTTTTTCGCTTTCCGCAATGGCGGCGATTTGCAGTTTTGTTTCCGATTGATCTGCCCGGGCGACTGCAGCGATCAGTTTGGCCTGCGGCCGCAACGCTTCCGGTTCTTCCTGTAACCTCAGGGAGGTTTGGCTTCCACAGTCGATGAAACAAGCCATCGTTCCTGCAAAAACCAAGGAAAACGTTGGCTTTGTCATTACTTGCAACTTCCCTTGTGGCGTGCCTGCCTGTTTCTTTAAGAGGTATGCATTGTATGGGCGGTTTTAGTGGAAGGTAGTTCTGATCGCTGGAAAGTGTGCCGTCAGCCGGGAGAATCGGACTTGGTGAGATATCGCAAATCCGTGGAGGCAATTGCAGGTTTAGGCGTTTTTACGAGGTCTGAACCGTTGGCAGATTTCGTTTGGCGTCTATACGATGGAGTTGGCTGAATTTTTTCATCCGTCGCACTCGAGCTTGCGTTGTCCAGTGCGGAAAAAGGACTCCGGCCTGAACCTCAGGTTGAAGGCTTATATCGGAAACGCTGCGTTTTTGCCTGCGAAAAGATGTGTCCACAATGGACGCATCTTTGCGAGTTAAACTCTATACTGCTGTTTTCGTTTCATACGGGCAGCGACAATAACTTCGGGAAATCAGAATCATGATCATTGGAAAGCTATGGCGTTCACTGAAGGCTCAGATGAACAAGCTGGCAAACTATTTCTGGACCGCCGACCCCATTGCTCAAATGCAATACGAATACGATCAGGCGGTTGAGCAGCTGAAGGGCGGTCGTGAAGGGCTGGCTCAATACCGAGCACTTGTTGAACGAGTTTCACGCCAGGTTGAAGGCGACAAGCGGCACGTCGCTCAGTTGGAAGGCAAAGTTAAGTCGTACCTGCAGGCAGGTGATCGTGCGACAGCGTCGAAGTTTGCCTTGGAGCTTCAAAAGGCCAAAACGGAAATGGCTGAAAATATGAGCCAGTTGACGATGCACGAAACGGCCTACGAAAACAACATCAAGAAGATCAAACGCGCCACGTCTAAGGTGGGCGAGATTAAAGAGAAGATCAAGAAGTACGACGCCGAAATCAAGATGAGCCGTGCTGAAGCGGAACTGGCAGAAATCGCGGGATCGTTTGACTTTGATGTGACGACCGACCTGGGGCAGATCGAATCTATTTTGCAGGATGAGATCGACACTAACCGAGCGAAAGCCCGAGTAACGGCTGATTTGTCGGAACAGGGCCTCGAAGAAATTGAACGGGAAGAAGCAGCTGAAGCTGCGATGGCAAACGACGCTTTGAGGCAGTTTGAAATGGAGCTGGGCATGATCACTCCTCAAACAGCCAACGTTTCCGAACAAACGAAAGACCTTGGTCAACGTCAAACGGAAACCAATTGATCGTTGAATGTACAGAACAGAAGGCTGGTAACGATGTCAGCCTTCTGTCTGTGATCTGGCTTCGCAGTTCTCTGGCATGACCGTAAATCGTCAATGAATGATTCAGTCGCTCAATCGTCCAACCTTGATCTTCCGGATTGGTATCCCGAATGGGCCCGGCAGATTGCCGAGTTGTATTTTTCAGGCAGTTCATGCTTTTTCATTCTGCACGGCAATGTTAACGATCTGGTGCCGTGTGAAGGCAAAAACGGGCCGGAGTTTTTAAGTCTCACATCGTTTCTGGGCGAGTATCTGTTTGGCCGTTGGGAGATTGTGCTGCAACACAATCTTAGCAAGGGGCTGCAGGCTTTAGCTGGTCAGGATCCGGAACGCCACCAGGAAATGATGCGTGAACTGACCGGGATGTTTGGTCAATTCAGCAACTGGTCGCGGAAGCCCGACGACATTTTGCTGACTCTGGATCAAATGATCGAACGGTATTTGATCGAAAGTGATCCGGCGAAACGCAAACGGCTGGCTGTTGTCTTCGACTATGGACAATATTTGGTGCCACCCGGTGACCCGATGCAGATTTCCGGAACAATCGCAGCACGCGTTGTGCGATTTCTGGACTGGGCGCGGAACCCGTACATTCGACGGGTGAACATGGCTTTCTGTCTGGTTTGCGAGAGTCTTTCAGAAGTCAACGATCGACTGGTGCAAAGTCCGTATGTGGCCACGATTGAAGTGCCGATGCCAAACACGGCGGCTCGACAGCGATTTGTCGATGCGAAATCGGCCAGCCTGGAAGATTCAATTGGTGCAGCGTCAGGTCGTGAAGCTGCAACCGGCGAAGAGAAACTCACATCGCGGCAGTTGGTCAGCAATTCAAACGGGTTAAGTTTGTTAAGTCTTGAGCAATTGCTGGCTCAGGCGGCTCGCAGTAAGGGTGTTTCCAGCAAGCAGTTTCGCACGCTGAAGAAAACGGCCATTGAACGTCAGTGCGGTGGTTTTCTGGAATTTGTAGAACCGAAGCATACGCTTGATCTGGTTGTTGGTCACGAAGCAGGCTGCCGACGCTTGAGGCAGGATGCTCAGCTGATCAATCAAGGCAACGCAGACGCGGCTCCGATGGGATATTTGATTTGCGGTCCGGTTGGTACTGGTAAGACCTTTCTGGCCGAATGTTATGCTGGTTCAATTGGTATACCGTGCGTGAAGCTGAAGAACTTTCGCAGCAAGTATGTCGGTGAATCGGAAGGTAACTTACAGCGAGTACTCACCGTTCTTCGCAGCCTTGGACCGGTGATTGTCATCATCGACGAAGCCGATGCTGCGTTAGGCGATAGAAACCAAAACGGCGATTCCGGCACTGGTGGACGCATCTTTTCGATGATCGCTCAGCAGATGGGTGACACTCGTTATCGAGGTCGCATTATGTGGATGCTGTTGACGTGCCGTCCTGATTTGTTGCCGATCGACCTGAAACGTCAAGGGCGAGCCGAAGTGCACATTCCGTTGTTCTATCCCGACAACGAAGCAGAGATCCGCGAAATGTTTAAGGTGATGGGACGAAAGAACGGCGTCAGCGTCGATCTGGAAGGAATCACTTTGGACGAACGACACAAGGAACTAAGTGGGGCCGACATTGAAAGTGTCGTCCTGACGTCTCGCCGCATTGCTTTGGTTGATGGGCGAACAACGGTGACAAAAGACGATATCGAAAAGTCACTTGGAGAATTCATTCCGTCGGCTCAAGGGCTGGAAAAAGACATGCAGGAACTGGCTGCTGTGTTGGAATGTACTCAGATGGATTTCTTGAACGACGAATGGCGCGAGGCTCTGAATGCCAAAGGCGGCAGAGCTCAGTTGCAACAGCAGTTGACTCGTATGAGAAACCTTGTTGAAGAATTGTGACGGTCGATCGACTGTTGTGCCGACGAGCTTTACGTTTGGTCTCGACGGTTGATCGACGGTGAAGAAATTACCTTAATTATCCCCAACGATTTTTACATAGAAAGCACTGACATGGCTCGCAAAAGCTGGATTGATCCGGACACGAACGAACCACTTATCGATGAATATGCCAAGCAGTTGGAAGGCTTTGTTAAAGCGTTTCAGGACGGTGTGATTTCCGACAAGGAAATCAGTGACCAGGAAGCTCGACTGGTTGATATCATGAAAGACGTTGAATCGCAGCTGGACGATGCAACTCACGCAAAGGTGACTCGTCTGCTGTGTGAACTTTCTGCCTACGATATCATGCAGTTCACCTATGAAATGCAACAGGCACGAGCAGCAATGTTTCGCGGTTAGTGTGGGGGCGCTGGCTTAAGTATTGTCGCTGTTTTTAGCTTGTTGAGACGGATTCCTGCTGAGTTGGTTTTACCCGGCTGCAGCGAATTCCTGAAACCACATGCGGCAGCGTGCACTGACGGATGAAACAGGCGGGGTTTCTGAACATAATCAGAGCCCCGCCTTTTTTATTCCGCCAGCCTGGAAATTTCCACATGCCCTCCCATTCCGCAACCGCTTTGTCACTTGTCGTTGCTCTGGTTGCGTGCAGCCACTCGCATTCGTTCGCACAAACGCAGCCTTCAGGTGGCTGGCACTTAGTTGAAATTCCAGACGCATGGCGAAATGTTCCGGGCGGTGAGCTGAAGCCAATCGACGGTAATTCGTGGTATCGAGCTTTGGTGAAAGTTCCTGCTGATTGGGCTGGTTCCAAAACCATCTTGTTTGTGGAAGCATTGGACGACGCTCGTGCGGCCTACATTAATGGGACGAAGGTTGGGGCAACCGGCACGTTTCCTCCCCGGTTTCGCAGCGGTCTTGGTGAAACGGGTCGGTATGCGGTTGATGCCAGGTTGCTGAAACCGGGTGAACTGAACGTCGTGGCGATTCGCGTTCATCAATATGATCCGCGACCCAATTTTAGTGTTGCCCCTCCGGTGCTGCTGAACGAAAGCAGCATGCAGGCTATTCGGCTTGACGGCGCATGGCAGTACCATCCCGGAGATGACGAAGCTTATGCCACCGCGACAGTTGCCGAGATTCTGCCAACTGAATTAAACAACGCCGACGCAGCCATGCTGAGAACTCGCGCCGTGTATTCAACCGTTGATAACGTTGACGATGTTGAACGATACGTTACTGCCAGGAAAGGTGATCACGATCCGCTCACTCCGCGTGAGGCTGAGTTGCAGTTTGAAGTTCCTGATGACCTGCAAATTCAGTTAGTGTTGAGCGAGCCGGATATTGCTCAACCGCTATTCATGACATGGGATGCCAGGGGGCGATTGTGGGTGGTGGAATATCGGCAGTATCCTGAAGTGGCGGGTGTGCAGATGCTAAGCCGAGACGTATTTCTTCGCAGCGTCTATGACAAAATTCCCGAGCCGCCGCCGCACGGTGCTCGAGGGCGAGACCGCATAACAATTCATGAAGATGTTGATGGCGACGGAGTCTACGATCAACACAAAACATTCGTTGACGGGCTGAATATTGCATCCTCCGTCGCAATTGGTCGCGGTGGTGCCTTCGTGACAAACCCGCCGTATCTATTGTTCTATCCTGACAGCGATGGTGACGATATTCCGGATGGTGATCCGGAAGTTCTGTTGGAAGGCTTTGGGCTGGAAGATTCTCACTCGGTGATCAACAGCCTTCGCTTCGGACCCGATGGCTGGCTGTATGGAGCTCAGGGAAGCACGGTTAGTGCAAAGGTAAAAGTGCCCGGTTCAATGGATCCACCGATTCAAACGATGGGGCAGCAGATCTGGAGATATCATCCGGAGCAAAAGCGATTCGAAGTGTTTGCGGAAGGTGGTGGCAATACGTTTGGATGTGAATTCGACAACAAGGGGAATGTCTATTCGGGGCACAACGGTGGTGATACTCGAGGTTTCCACTATGTGCAGGGAGGCTACTATCGGAAAGGCTTCGGAAAGCACGGACCGTTGTCAAACCCGTTCGCGTTTGGTTATTTCGAAAACATCAAGCACGCACAAGTGGCCCGGTTTACTCACAACTTCATTATCTATGAAGAACGGCGACTTCCGAATGAATATCACGGGCGATTGTTTGGCATTGAACCACTGCAGGGGCAGGTGGTGATGAGCGACATTCGTTCGTATCAATCGTCGTTTGAAACGGAAGATATTTCGCGAGTTGTCAAAACAGAAGATCAGTGGTTTCGACCGGTTGATATTAAGGCTGGCCCGGATGGCAGCATTTTTATTGCTGATATGTACGAGCAAAGAATCGATCACAGCAGTCACTACGCAGGACGAATTGATCGATCAAGCGGGCGGGTCTATCGCCTTCATTCGAAATTGCCATCGCCTGGTACTAAGCAGGACAAGAAGAAGGAAGATCTGGAACAGCTGTCGTCGCAGAAGTTGGTTGATCTGCTGCAAAGTCCCGCCAAGTGGACTCGACAAACGGCCTTGCGGATTCTTGGTGATCGAGCTGATTCTGGTCTGGTTCCGACGTTGCAGGAAAGACTGGCTGGCAGCAATGGGCAGGATGCTCTTGAATACCTTTGGGCCCTGAATCTGTGTGGTGGGCTTAAAGGCGGCGTGGCGATGCAGTGTTTAAACCACGAAGACCAGTATGTTCGAGCGTGGACCGTGCGACTAATCTGCGATGCAAACGCTGTCGTTCCGGAGATTGCAAAGGCGTTGGCATCACTGGCTGCGAATGAACCTTATATTCAGGTACGAAAACAACTGGCTTCATCCGCCAGGCGTTTGCCAGCGGCAGACGCATTGCCCATTATTCGTAGCCTGTTGAACTACGATGAAGATTCTGCCGACATTCATCAACCACTGTTGTTGTGGTGGGCCATTGAATCAAAAGCATCCGCCGATCGCGAAGCAATCCTGGAAATTTTGTTGGCTGATCGATTGATATGGCAACGCCCAATTATGCGAGAACATATTTCTGAACGGCTGATGAAACGTTTTGCACTTGAGGGTACTCGCGACAGTTTGGTGTTTGCGGCGAACCTGCTGAATCTTGCAACCGAAAAAACGGACACAGATCTGCTGCTAAAGGGTTTTGAGGAAGCTTATAAAGGACGTTCGCTTGCCGGACTTCCTGATGAACTGGCGGAAGCGATTGCGGCAACCGGCGGTGGATCAACTGCGTTGCGTTTACGTCAGGGCGACAAACGGGCGACTCAACTGGCCATTGCTGCGATTGCTGACAGCAAAACCAAAATTGAAGAAAAGCGACAGTTCATAGAAATTCTGGGCGAACTGAAGCAGCAGGAATTTATTCCTGTCTTGTTGAGTACTGTTACAGCCAGCGATGAATCAGCAGTTGTTTCTGCAGCACTCAGCGCACTGCAGTCGTTTGACGATGTTGGGATTGCGAAAACCGTTGTTGAGCACTTTCGCAGACTTCCGGTGGAATCGCGGGATGCTGCGGAAACAATGCTGGCCAGCCGACTGGCGTGGGCGACAGTTTTAGTAACTGCGGTCGATAAGAAAATACTACAGACCGACGAGGTGTCGAACACTGCGTTAAAGAAGATTCAGCTGCATGGCAACGCTGCGATAAATGACTTGATTGCAAAAAACTGGGGTCCGGTGAGTGGAGCCACGACCGCACAAATGCAGTCGGAAATGGATCGCCTTGCACAGGTTCTTGGCAGTGGATCGGGCAATCCGAAAAAGGGCAAGTCTCTCTACATGCAGAACTGCGGTCGCTGCCACTTGTTGTTTGAGGAAGGCGGCCGGATTGGCCCCGACCTGACACCATTCAAGCGAGACAACCAGGAACGCATTCTGACAAATATTGTGAACCCGGGGCTGGAAATTCGAGAAGGCTTCGAAAACCATGTTGTCGTCACAATCGACGGTCGTGTGCTGAATGGCTTCCTGGCAGATAAAGATAACCAGGTTCTTGTGCTGCGTGGTGTTGATGGTCAAAACGTCGTGTTACGGCACGACGAAATCGAAGAAATGCAGGTCAGTAAAGTTTCAATTATGCCTGAAGGCACAATGAAAGGGCTGTCTGACCAGCAGGTGAGAGACCTGTTTGCCTATCTTCGATCGTCTCAGCCCGTGAATTACTGATTTGATCCGCCGGTGCTACCAGGCAAAAGAGTTCAGCTGAACACCGGCTGGGCTTCCTGGGAAATACCATGGCGGTGCTCCAACGTTGGCAAGTGGAGTGACAGACGGGCTGCCGAAACCAGAACGTTGACGAATTCCGAAAGCGTAGTGAGCGTTGTACGGGCTTAGCAGTGAGTAGCGTTGAACGCTGTATCCATATCCTGGAATCTGATATCCGTAACCCGGCACAAACCATTTTGGTGAACCTGGATTATGAGATGCATGGCCCCATGCTGGAGTAAATCGATAAGGGTGCTGCGTCATGGAATCAAGACTGTATGCCGGCGAGTCCTGAGCGGACGCTTCCAATGTGCAGGCAAGCATAAGTGACAATGCAGAAACTGCAGTGATGATCAAGGTTTTCATAAGTTTGCACTCTTGTGACGGCGATTGGTATTGAAGGCAGCGAAGGGAAAACAGTAGAGAATCAGGATCTGTGAATTTACATCGATAGATCTGCTACACTGTCTTCTGTATTGAGGTTGACTACGTTCTGCAGAACTTCGGCAACAGCACTCAGTGTTTCCCGTTCCTTAACGATTTTGTCTATGCTGGCTTCAGCCTGGCTAACCTGAATGGCCGCACCTTCAACTTCCATCCATGTGGCGAATCCCTGCTTGCCCAGGGTTGAAAGTGCTGCATGTCGCTGGTCGCGAAACGCAAGAGTCTGCTTCATCAGGTCTTCATGTGCGGTGGATGTTGCAGCACTGGAAAACAATGCGACAAGAGGGGACATCCAGTCTGACTTTAATGGTTCGCTGTTCGCTGTCGCAGACTTTTGAAGAGCCATTGTGTAGTTGTAAATCAGCTGTTTCTGGTCTCGGTCAAATGACAGTTTGCGATCGGTTGCCACGGCAATCCTGTTCATCATCTGGGCATTCTTGAGCTCGCCCTGAAACCACTGATCCAGCTTGCACAGCTTTTCCAGTTGAATGACTCGAGTCTGCCAGAAACGGCATTGATCTGCATTTTGAGCAATGTGTTGATCGGTGAGCTTAAGGTCGTTCAATGCGGCTTCACACGCGTCCTGCAGCTCAGAGCCTGTAACTTCGCTCATGAACTGGGTGGATGGCGACGGATTCAGCTTCACCAACAGTGAAGTTGCTGGTTGTTCCAAAGCGTCTTTGGCGGCAATAAGTTGCTGCAGTTGTGCTTGAAGTTGTGCAACCTGGAAGCTAACAGCCTGCACTTCCAGTGGTGGAGTTGCGTCGGCCTTTGAGGCTGTTTCGACACGGGCAAGCAGTTCCTTCTGCCATGCAAGCCGAGCTTCTGTCGCCTTTTGCATGGCAACCAGTTGCATTCGGTTTTCGAAACGATTCAGAAGTGCAACCAGTTGTTGTTCGCTGGAAATCCGTATTCCGTCAACTTCGAACGAATCGCTGGCGATGTCCGATGACACCAATGTCACCACAGTCTGATCATCCTGAGTGAGCGATTGTTCAATGTCCCGTTTCAGCAATGCTCGCTCAATTTCGTTCCGAACGGCAATTCCACCGTCAGTCAGTTTGGATAGTCGCTTAACGAGTTCCTGTCGAGCACTTACGCTGTGTGCTGGGGAATATTGTGTTGAGTTATGCAGAACGGAAGTCAGGCGGTTTCCAATTTCTTCATTGTCAGGGATGACCAAAGTTGCAAGTGGTTTGAAGGCCTGGTTTTGTTGCATACCAGGAACGGAAATCAACCAAACCTGTTTCGCTGAAGAATCTGATGACGTGCCAGCCACCTGTTGTACGTTTCTTACAAAGTCCAGGTACTTCTGGGCAGACACTCGACGTGCTTCAGCCGCCTGAAAGTCGATATCAGCGGCAGCCTGTTCTGTGGCGGTGGAACAGCCCGCATTGAACAGTTCATCAATCGCATTTTTGTCGCGAAGTTTTAAGGCGCACTCATTTTGAGACAGTTCAAGCTTTGTTTCGGCACGGGAATGAAAGTGCGAGATTAATGTTGGAGTGCCGCCATTGGCAGCGGATCCAATGCTCAACAGGCAGGCCAGGGTTGTCAGCAAGAAGTTGCGAAGCATCAGTCGTCACCCAAACGTTAAGAGTTTCTGGCAAGGCCTCGGTGGAAGCCTTGATCCTGCCTGATGAAAGGCATTCGGCGTGCCAATTGATGGCCAGGTTCGCAGGATTGGGGTGAGCGGACGAGGCAGTTGCTTCTTTTGAGACAGAAAAGTTCGCTTGCTTTTCAGTTGCCAATGAAGCGTTTTACAAGGAACAGCGGGTATTCTGCGGGTTGGAAACGTGCACTCGTAAGTGTAAAGAGATCCGCACTGTTGCTCATGATTTTTTACTGCAGCTGCGAACAATGTGAGTCCAGCAGAAGCCATTTGGCAACGCTTGTTGACATTTTGCAGCGTGTCTCGTCTGGGAAACACATTCGGAATCGGCAAAAAACGCTTGATTTTTACGTGTTAAGGCGTCGCAGAAATCGCTATTCCCCAAAAACGCCAGATTCCACTAAAGTTTAACCCAAGGGCGAAATGCAATTATATTTCATGCCAGCACGGGGAAACCGTGCTGGAGGAAAAACAGCAGCGACGATTGCTCCGTGGTTGTTACGTTGACTTAGTAACAGGCGCATTGCTTCCGTTGTTCGCTCTTCGAAAACCCTTGTCTTTTGCGGCTGCAGGATTCTGCTTTTGCCTGATGGAATCAGGCGAATTCTTCAATTCACAGCTTCTCCGTGGAAGATGGCAACAAATCGATTGGAAAGGATACCGCGATGTTGGATCAATGGACGGATTGGTGCCGGTCTGCAATGGCCGCACTGTTAACAATTACATTGGCGGCGACAGCGTTTGCCCAGCCTCAATTCCGAATCGGGGATAACAGCACCGAATTCGATAACTTCAACCGAGCTATACGCGACGATGTTTCTCGCGGCAGCAGCTTCGGAACAGGCCCCCTGAATGCTTTGCCGCAGGTGGATCTGAGTGGAGTCGATACGCGAGTGGTTCAAAACCTGTTGAATGAATCGGTTGCTGAATCTGAGCGTTTGTATCGCGCACTTCAGACAGACTACCAACGCTATCCTGAAATTCGACCGTTCCTGACAGATCTGCTGTCCATGCGAGCTCGTGCTTCTCGCGCGGCTCAGGATATGCAGGCCAGTGTTTCTCTTGAACGGATGCTGCCTCAGTTTCAGCAGATGGGAAGTGATTGGCGATTGTTATCGCATCAGATGTCGCAATCACGTCAGCTTAGCCGTACGTCACTTGACAGCATTGATCGCATTGATCGTCTTGAACGAGAGCTGGAAAAAGTCTTCAAAATGGAGCCTCAGCTTAATCGCCGCGAGTTGTTGACTGAGTTTGCTCGTATGGACAGTGCTCTTCGCAACATGGTGTCTGAACTGGAAAATGATCAAACAATCAGTGATCGCGTGTTCCAGCTGACCATGGATTCACGAAAACTGAATCAGCAGGCCTATCGAATTCAGCAGATGGTGCTGGACCAGGCAAATTACACGTCCATTGTTGCTGAGTACAATCGATTCGAACAAATGCTGGCCGTGGTTGTTCCTGAAGTTCGTCTTTTGAACAATCGCTATCTGGAACGCAGTCTTCGCGAAGTTTCTTTGGCTGATAGCAGGCTTCACGATCTGCTTTGGCTGGAACAGCAAACAAGCCGCGATGAGTTGCGACAGATTTCCAAAGACTTGATGAGAGATGTGGATGAGTTTTATAACCGTGTTCCACTAAAGCTGCTTCTAAACTTTAAAAACGTCACAAGCGTCCTGCAGACTGCGGATGACTTTTACGGAACTGTGCAGAACTTCCGCGACTGTGTTGATCGCAACGAAAACCAACAAGCCATTTTGCAGTGCTATCGTTATGTGGAAGAACAGGGTTTGGTCTTTACGCGAACGTTTCAAAACCTGAAAAGCTCTGCCGGAAAGATCGTCCTGCGAGAAATCGAAGATGGCATGATGGCTCTTCGCAATGAGCTGAATCTTTCCGGAACTGTTACTCAGGTTGATACGCGAGCGATGATTTCAACGGCCGCGTCGCTGGAGAATCTGGCAGAACATCTGGAATTGGATGTAAAGCAATGGATCAATCGTGAGCGTCCGGTTTATGGCAATGCTGCATTGCAGGCTGCTGCGAAGTTCCGACAGCGTTCTGCAGATCTTCATCGCCTGCTGCAGTCACGTCCATCAGCGTCTGTTCTAAAGACACAGGTTTCAGATCTTTATGTCGATTTCAAGACGATCTACGACTATCTATCCCAGTGCCGAACGGCAGACCGAGAACACATGAAGTCTTTGGCTCTTGATATTGGCCAGGCCATCAACGGTTTGCGAGCTCCATTGCAGCTGTAGACAGTGTGAATCGCAGTTGCTGAAATTCAGGGACCACGGCCAAAAGCCGTGGTCCTTTTCTTTTAGCGTTTTAGCTGGACATCGCCACGTTTGTATCAGCCACTGGGCGTTAGCACCTGTTTTTCCTGATCCGCACAAACCGCAGCTAACGCTGTGCGGCTGACAGGGGCGCGGGAATGCTGATGTATCATTAGTCGTGGCGCTGTCCAGTTGGGTGCCAGCGACTTGCCGATGATCGGCATCCTGAAAATCGCCTGATCTGAGGCAATACACTGCGCCGGATGAATTCTTCCGGCTGCTGTCAGGCTGCTCGGTTTTGCCGATCTTCGCGTGGTACAAAGTTGCCTTTTTCGTCAATCTCTTCAAACCGCACAACAAGGCGTTTGGAGATTCCGGACTCTTCCATTGTGACACCATAAAGTACGTCGGTCACCGCCATGGTTGGTTTGCGGTGAGTGATCATGATGAACTGTGTCTCCTGCTGGAAGTCTTTCAGCACTCCAACAAAGCGTCCGATATTGGCATCGTCCAAAGCAGCATCCACTTCGTCCAGAATACAGAATGGACTTGGTCGGCTTTTGAAAATTGACAGCAGCAAGGCGACCGCTGTCATTGTTTTTTCCCCACCGCTAAGAAGCGAGATACTGCGAAGTTCTTTGCCAGGCGGACGAGCCACTACATCGATCGCACATTCCAGGACGTCTTCCGGATCTTCCAGAATCACGTCTGCTTCTCCGCCACCAAACAAGCGACGGAAGAGTTCTCGGAAGTGACCTCGAATGCATTCAAACGATTCCTGGAACATGCGTCGGCTTTCAATGTTGATTTGCCGCACCATGTCTCGCAACGTGTCGCGAGCTGCTTCCAGGTCTGTTAGTTGTGAATGCAGACGTTCAAAACGTGTTTCCAGTTCCGTCAGGTTGTCCAGGCTTTCTGTGCCAACGTTGCCAATCTTTTTCAGCTGGCGACGCAGCTTTCCAACTCGTTCTTCAATGGTGTTTCGCAATTCGTCGTAGCGAGCGTCATCGCGAAGAATCTGCTGCGTTTGCGGATCATCAACCGTGATTTCGATCGGGTCTTCAAACGACACATGGCCTTCTTTTTCAATTTCGATGCCGCTGTTTTCTGCATTCAGAGCGTCCACCAGCCAGTCTGATTCTTCATCAGAATCATTGTCTGCGGATGAGCTGTTTCCAGAATAGCCGCCGCTTTCGGCCTGAGCCTGTTCGGTCAAAAAAGCGGCGATGGCAGAACGTCCGGCTTCTGCCGCATCTTCTACAGAAATTTGAAACTCGTCCTGAATACGTTCTGCTGACGTTTCCAGTTGGTGATCGATACTGTTGATTTTCAGTTCGATTTCATGGTACTGAGTTTCGTGCTTGCGACAGATTTCGCGAGCCTGTTGTTCCGCGGTCGTCGCTTCCTGTCGGCGAGCACGCAGTAGTTTGCGAGCCGCACTGCGTCGATTGATTTCGGTTGTCAGTTGGTCGTCGTAAACCTGCAGTTCCCAGATTTCCGCCGCAACGTTAAGCCGGCCCAGATTAAGTTCCGCCAGTCGTTCCGTTCCCAATTGGTAGCGGCGCGTGGCTTCCTGTTGCTGCAGCCGACGTTGTTGCAGGTCGTCTGTTAAGCGTTGAATCGCGTCCTGAATTCCCAGCAGGCGTTCTTCTGTTCTGGTGAGTTCCAGGTTGGATTCTGTGCGTTGAGACTCCAGAATGTCAATCTGCTGGCGGTCTGCCATCAATGAGTGTTCGGCATCAGAAATCAGCGATTGCAGTTCTGTTTTTTCTTCTTCAGCAGCTTCCAGCGCAGCGTTACCTTCTGCGACTTCGGAGCGTAGCTGTTCGATGTTTTCACTAAGAGTCGTCAATTGTTCAACAAGTTTTTGCTCGTTGCGTTCGCTGGTGGTGAAGGACCTTTGAATTTCCAGATACTGCTGCTGTTCCGCTCGAAGTTCAGCGGCACATTGTTCAACGGTATCTCGCCCGGACTCAAGTTCACTATCCGCCGCTTCGATTGACTGAATGAGCATTTTAAGGTTGATCTCGCGTTCTGAGATCAGGTGTTCAGCTCGGTGTAATTCGTTTTTAAGGCGACGCAGTTCGCTTTTGCGAGATACAACGGCAGATTCACTGCGGACTGTACCGGCAAACAGCGTTCCGTCTTTTTCGACCAGTTCGCCCTGAAGTGTCACAAACCGAAAGTTGTCGCCATGTTCCTTTTGCAGTCGTATGCCATCGTTAAGTGACTGAACAACCCACGTATCAGCCAGCAATTGTGCGGCAAGCGATGGAAGATGTCGAGGCGATCGGGCCAGGCTGTCAGCACGTCCGACGACGCCGCGTTCTCCATGCAGGCTGCGGATGGCCGTGTGAGACGACGAAAATACAGCTCGCGCAGGCGGAATTTCGCCGGTTTCATCAACCCATGTGACCTTCAAGTCAGGCAGGAATTCGTCGCTGACTGACGAGGAAAATTCTCCCCCCAACCAGTCATCGCCGAACATGCCAAGACCCAGGTCGCCAGACCAACCCTTGCGTTTGGGGGCCAGATCCTGACTTGTGGGGCGTGAATCTTCTTCGTGCTGTTCGGTTGCAGTCCTGGGACGTCGAGCGATAAACGGTTCGGCGCCTTCAAGTGAGACGAAACCGACTCGGCCAGTAATCTGGCATCGCCCTGTGTTCATATAATCAACCAGCGGCTGCAGCCGATCGATCACCAGCATTTGAGCTCGCCCGGACAGCGCGACTTCCAGCAGCGCGGCGTTGTCCATGTCTACGTCCAACAGATCGGCAACGCTTCC
This sequence comes from uncultured Planctomycetaceae bacterium, assembly GCA_937916515.1. GTDB lineage: Bacteria > Planctomycetota > Planctomycetia > Planctomycetales > Planctomycetaceae > Fuerstiella. The sequence goes on from CALFSX010000081.1 coordinate 33,804, forward strand.
CCGAATCAGATTCCACGGTTCGGAGACGCCTTCTTCTGCGCGACGCAGAATTTCGCGTGCTCCAATGCCGAAGCCTTCCTGACGATCTTCCAGATCTTCCAGTACGGTTTTTCGCGCAACTGCGGCACTGCGTTGTTCTCGCAGGTCAGCCAGTGTTTCGCGAGACTCTGTTTGTTCGTTGAGTAGTCCTTCTCGTTCTCCGATCAGTCTGTCTGCGGCTTCTTCGGCGCTGCCAACTTTTTGCGTCGCTTGTTCAACGACCGCTTGCTGCGCGATCAGCTTTTCCTGAAGTACGGCGATTTCTTCAACCAGTGTGTTGCGAGCATCCAGTAATTCAGCATGACGTTGTTGCAGAGTTTGAAACTTGTGTCTCAAACCGCCAAGGTGTGTTGCGAGTTCCGAATTGGCCTGGCTGCGTTCAATCAGATTCTGGCGATTTACCTGAATGGCGGACTGCGCTGTATCAAGCGACGCATGCAGCTCTTTCAGCTGTAAGACGACGTTTTTCTGTTCCGCCTGTCGTTCGTCAAATCGCTTTTGTTCCAGATTAAGAACATTGGACAGATGCTTGTCTTCACGCTCAGCTTCTGTCACTCGGCCATCCATGACGGACTGCTGACGCTGAAGTCGTTGACCTTCTGAACGCAGTTCTGATTCGCGAGCCGAATGGTGGCGCAGCGTGGTTGCCTGGCTGGCGATCTGGCTGCGAAGTTCGGCGCGACTGTGTTCGACTTCTCGCAACTCGTCATCGACAGCAGACAAGGCCTGGTCAGCTTCGGCCAGTTGTTGTTCGGCCTGCTGGCGGTGATTCTGCATCTGCAGCAAAGTTTCGGAGGCTTCGTTTTTCTGTTTATTCAGGCGTTCTCGCACCATGGACTGTCGACGAAAATCGTCAGCCACCATTCCCACCCAGAACGTTTCCAGTTCCGTGGAGACTTTGCGAAATTTGGTGGCTCGTTTTGCCTGTCCGCGAATGCTGCTGACCTGTGATTCGACTTCCTTAACGATGTCTGTCAGTCGCAGCAGGTTTTGTTCGACACGTTCCAGCCGTCGTTCTGCTTCGACGCGCCGCTGCTTGAATCGACTGATGCCCGCTGCTTCTTCAAAGATCAGTCGGCGGTTGGCTGCGTTGGACTGCAGAATCTGGTCAACTCGCCCCTGTTCGATAATACAATAGGAAGCAGCACCAGCCCCGGTTCCCATCAGTAGTTCGCGAACATCCTTCAGTCGCGCGGTATTGCGATTGATAAGATATTCTGAGTCGCCGGATTTCCATAAGCGGCGTCCCACGGAGACTTCGTCGTGGTCCAGTGGAAGGAAGCGTGAAGTGTTGTCGAACGTCAGGCTGGCTTCTGCAAACTGAGCTCCGCCGCGGCTGGTTGAGCCGTTGAAGATGACGTCTGTCATCTCTTTGCCACGCAGGCTTTTCGCGCTTTGGTCGCCCAAAAGCCACTTGATTGAGTCCACGACGTTGCTCTTGCCGCTACCGTTCGGTCCCACGACACCAGTGATGCCTTCGTGGAATTCAAAAACGGTTCTGTCGGCAAAACTCTTGAAGCCGAAGAGTTCGAGCGCCTTGAGCATTGTTGAAAGTGGGTTTCTGGGTTAGCGACGAAAGAGTAAGCGGGCGAGCAGTTAGTTGTTCGCCCCGATCAATGGAACTGTCTATTCCTGTTTTTGAAATGGCGAAAACACGGCTCGACGAATCCGACTGCCCAGTGGTTCCTGGAACTCAGATTTTTCGAGCTTGAACTCGGCCTCTTCCACACCGGCGTCATCTGCTGCGGCCGCTTCTTCAGAAAGGTCCATTTCATCGATCTCCAGCAGAGCTGTTTTCGCAGCCGATGCTCTGTCTGGATCAATCATGTCATCAGCGTCCTCCAGTGACGCACCTTCATCCAAATCAGCGGCTGATTGTGTATCGCTGGAATCAGCATCCTCGCCTGCAGCGAACATACGGGACAGGGCTGATGAATCCTGTCGTGGATCGACTTTGTCTTCTTCTTCGATACGATCGAACAAACCAGGCGTCAGCGATGGAGTTCCCAGTTTAGCCTTTTGTTCTCTATCACTCTCGTCGAATGCTCGCGTGAAGACTCGCCCAGCCTGAGGCAACCGGTCAATTCCCAATTCGCCTTTCAGGTTATGTTGCGAATCTGCTTCCAGAAGCATTTGTACAACGTCTGGATAGGTGGCACCCATTTGAGCAACCGCTTGAATGATCTCAATCAGGTTTGTTGAAACCACGTGTCTTTTAGGTTCTTGGTCAAGTTCGTACTTTGTAACAGTAACCGTGTTTTCACCAGCGTCGCCTTTCACTGCAATTCGATTGCCGACGTACAGTGTGGCTGGAAGTCGAAGTTCCTGCTGAATACCAAAGACAACAACTTCGGGAGCTCGATAGCGAACCACATGCACTGCCGGTGGGCCTGTGGAATCGATCGCATGCAGGACAAACTGATTCGCAAAGGTCTGCGTTCCCAGATAGGGATCGTTGGCGTTGTTTTCTTTCAGTGCACGCACGGCACCGTATCGAGTTTCCAACGCATCGTCTGACAGCAATTCTCGCAGCGCGACGACGGCGTCGGCTTCAGTGACAACTGATAGTGCGGCCAGTGCATAAACTCGGAACGCTGCCTCGGTTTCGGCGGCTTCCTTCAACACTTCCACGCCGCTGCCGTCTTCCAGGTAAGCCAGAGCCTGAGCCGCATGGAATCGCACTTCAAGACTTGGCGACTGCAAAGCAGCTTTCAAAAACGGTATGGCGTCTCGGCCAATTGCTTCCAGCTGCAAAGATGAGTTGGCTGCTTTTTCCGGGTCCTGAATGTCGGTCGCCAGCTTTTCCATTCGCATGCGGCGAGCGACATCTGTTTCTCTTAACGCGATGCTGCGAATCATCTGTTGATATCGCGGGAAGTTGTTTCGATAAAGCGGATGCACCATGAGTTCCAGCATCAGGTCGGTCTTGGCTTCGGCCATCGGAACTCGCTGGCCGAAACGATTGTAATGGTGCAGGCGATTGGAAATGGCGTTTTCAATTCGCTTGGATGTTTTCAAGCCTCGATACTCGTTGCGCAGAACAACTTCCAGGTTTCGCTCTGTATTGGAGATCGCCCCACCAGGAATCGACCCGCGTCGCAACATGGCGGCATTGTCTTTTGTATAGCTGCCGTCTCCCAAAGCGGTCAGGATCGCTCCGTAGGCTACAGCGTATTCGTGCCCTTTGACGTTTCCTCGCCCGGCAATTGTCTGTTCTTCGGAAAGCCGTGTTTCCAGCAGCCATCCGCCTTTCAGGCTGGTTGCTTCACTGTTGGGCGGCAACATAACGCGAACGTCGAACTTCTGTTTGTCACGAACCATTGCCGGAAGATAGGCGGTGATCATTACCAGGGCCGTGTTTCGTGACGCCAGAATCGCTCCAGGGTTGGGAATCTTGCGGCGAGTCATTTCGTCAAGCAGCTCTTTTCGCAGATGCGACGGTGGTGGATCGCCGCCAGTGCCATCCAAACCGGTTACCAGGCCTACTCCACGAAGAGCAATGACGTTGTTGCCTGTCACGCTGATGTAGTCACGCAGCAACGGAGTTTCCAGACGCGTGTCGAATTCGTTGTCTTCTTCTTTCACGATGTCGATCGATTTGTCTCGACTCATCATGCTGGTCAGCTTTGAGCCGAAGCTGTTTTCTCCCGTCAGGTTCAGCAAGCTGCTGGCGCAGCCTGAAGGTGTCATCAGAATTCCAGCCAGCAGCAGTCGAATTGTTTTCGACCACCGGAAAGAGACTGTCTGCAGAGCGGATTGATTTTCCATCGCATTCGCCATCCGACTCACCAAAACCAGGTTTCGTTTCGCAGGTTCAGAGCTAAAAGGGCTGATGAACACACACTGTTTTGAAACCGGAGCAGTGAAAACAGAACTGAGAGAAAAGAAGGGCATCGATCGCCGGAAAAGGCGTTCGATGATGTATTGAGAGCAGATTTGGGGAGGTGCTGTACTTGTTTTCAGACGTCTGCCAGCAGGTTCGTTTCCACTTGAAAGTTGATTCCTGTCGTGATGAGTGCACGTCAGAATCGTTGTGAGTTCATTTCAAATGGGTTGTGAGATGCCGCAGTAAGAGGATTCGTCAGAGAACCTTCTATAAACGATACGTTTGAGTCCAAAACACAACAATACGGTTCCGTGCCAGTTCTGGACTCCTGGCGTATTGTCCTGATGCAGACCTGTTTGGATCGGCAAATCATGCAATAGCGAGCAATGAATCGGCAACGTTGCGAGTTGCGGATGTGCGATTGAAAACCGGTCGTCTGTGCCGGAAGCAGCTGGGTTCAGCAGGAATTGCCGATAGCTATTTTTTTGCTGGCTGGCTGACGTAAAGCAGTAGCTTTCCGTCTCGGCTGACATCGGCTTCTCCGTTACGTCTGCCCTGAAATTGCCCTTCTATTTCCACAGGTGGAATCTGCGATTCGCCGTCACCGTCGGTTGAGTCTTGAGCGGCTGCTATGCGAAACAGTTGTGGGCATTTTTGTGACTTTGACCAGATGCTGGTGACAATGCCTTCATTGTTAAGCCACGTGAAGTCAGCAGGAAATGATTCTTTTTGAAAATGCTCAACGATCGCTGGTTTGGCTCCAACTTTGACGGAACAGACATGAGACCCCTGCCCTTTGCCGGTGCCCTTGAAGCAGATTCGCTGACTGTCCGGTGACCAGGCGAAGTTCCAATAAAACGAACTGTAACCACTGCTGATATCATTGAAGACGTATCGGAACTCATCTTCCACCAGGTTGAAAATGACAAAGTCCGGACCGGCATTGCTGCTTCGACTGTAGGCAATCATCCGGCCATTGGGAGACCAGGTTGCAGACCATCCCTGTTGGTCGATGAGTCGTTGGTTCTGCCCGTCGGCATTCATTAGCCAAACGCCTTGTTCTGGCGAATATTTGCTGAAAGCGAGCCGAGATCCTCTGGGCGACCACGATGGCATGGCTCCGGGGCCAAGGTCTTTCAAGTCGCTGCCGTCCATGTTACAGGTAAAGATGTGAGCCGACGACGATGCTGATCCGGGCGACACTCCATCAAACGCAATCGTTTTTCCATCGGGCGACAGCGAAGGAGATCCGGCGGTGGAAAAATCTTCGAGCACGAACAGTCTTCGTGAGATGCTGGTTTCCAAATCCAGCATGCACATCCATAACTTCTCTGCATGGTCGGTCGGTACGGCTGAACGATCGACTTCCTGAGCGGCGCAGGGAAAACCCATGATCACCAGGATCATTATGGAGACGGACTGCTTCACCGAAGGAACGTATCGAAATTTCATTTTGGCGGCTTGCTGACGTAAATCAATGTGTTGCCATCACTCGCCCAGCTGGCGTCGCTGTTTCGGCGTTCTTGCATCTGCCCTTCTATTAACGTGGCAGTTGAACTGTTGGTCGTATCGAGTTGATAGAGTTGTTCGGGAGACGCCTGGCTGTTTTTCCTGGCGAAAGTGATTGTGTTGGAATTGGGCTTCCATGAAATTTCGGACGTGATTGAATTGGGTTCGCTAAGCACCTGCTTCGCAGCCTGCTTTCCGAAAACGGAGATCACGCTGACTGTATGTTCAGAACTGAAGGCCAGTTGCTGGCTGTCTTTGTTCCATGCAAACCTGATCGGTGCAGATCCGCCGTTTGGCGCCAGGAAAAAAAAACGATCCTCAACCAGGGCGTAAACTGCGATGTTACGATTGTCGGAAGTCGCTTTCGAATACGCGATGTAAAGTCCATCGGGTGACCACTGTGCTGCCCAGCCGTCGCTGTCCACAATTTGAGCTTCTGTCCCGTCGACTCGAAGAATCCATACACCTTTCTCTGGTGAATACCTGCTGCAAACCATACGTTTACCTTCAGGAGACCACGAAGGCATGGTTCCGCGTCCCAGGGTTCGCACGTTCAGTTTATCCAGCGACACGACATAGATTTTTTTGTCCGACGTCATCGCTTCACCAGGAAACGTGGCATCAAAGGCGAGCATTTTTCCGTCGGCAGATAGCTGCGGCGAGCCCACGTTTTGGCAGTCTTTCAGTGCGAACAGGATTTTCGACGTGTTTGTGCGAGTATCAAGACTGCAAATCCAGATCTTGTCCCGAATCTTTGATGGGGCGTCAATTGTTTGTGGATCGACGATTTCCGGCAGTCGAAGAGTGGTGCCTGCGGAAACCTGCGGGGCTATTGTGGTTGAGGGGCCATCCATTGTGGATATTGCCCGGTATCGTCGTTCGTAGGCATCAGCCTTTTCGTCGCCCAGAATTTTTCGAGCTGCATCGTTAAGTTGGCGGCTGTAGAGTTCTCTGGCAACAGTGTCCGACTTATTGCTGTGCATAGCATCAACGGATTGCGAACTGCCTCCAGCGGAGGATTGCAAGTAAAGCTTCAGCAACGCGATCGCCTGCTCAGTGTCTCCCACGGCAAATTGACTTCGAGCTGCTGCCAGCAATACGGCTCGCGTTGGAGCGTCCGCCAGCTTCTCACGTATCACGCCTGTATCCGACTTTGCCAACGCCAGCCCGGAGACTCGCAATAAGGCGGCGGCCAACTGAGGATTACGTCGATCCTGATGTACGGCCATGCCCACGTTCGCCATCAACTCAGCCACGGGACGCTTTAGGCCAGCAGTAGCCGATGCAAGGATCGTGGCGATTGGCTGTTCAAGGCTGGATGAGTCCTGTCCTTCTGCCCCCTGTCGTTCCAGAGCGCACAGGACCAACAGCAGGCTTGCTTCCGGCGAATCCGTCGGGAAGCGTTCTGCCAGCAGTGCTTCAAGCTCCTGCAATTGGTTGGCCCTTGCCGCCCATTTCACAAGTTCCTTAGCCACGCTGTGCACCTCAGGAATGCGATCCGGCTGCAGTGCATTCACCTTTGCGGGCGAATTGTAAAACACAATTTCATAGGGTTGTTGCGACGGCAGCACAATGTCTCGCAACGCGGAATAGGCAGCAGTCGCCGAAGCACGTTCTTCCCAATATTTTGAAAGCCGAAAAATCAGATTCGGAATTCGTAGGCGAAGTTTGTCAGCCGCCAGCATTGGTATCGGCGACATCGTGTTAACTCGAGCACCTGAATGAATCACCTGCCCTTCATTCTTGTCGGTCGATACCGTCGGCGTACCATGCATGAGGGCTCGAGTAACCGCTTGCAGCGACAGTTCCGGCATGTCATGATGAACTGCGAGCTCAGCGATATCGAGAGCTCGGTTCGCCTGTTCCACGGTTGGTGGAGCCGCCCATCCGCAACTTGCGAAGCACATCAATGCAGCAAGGAACAGGGTTGGGGTTGTTACGACAGTGAACTTGTTCATGGTGAGCCAGGTTGTTTGAGCGACAGCAGGACGTTCCAGGCAGTCACTGAACTCTTGCGCGTGGGCAAGCCTTTGAAAGCCGGCGGGATTACCGTGAGGGAAAACAGGTTAAGGTGAAATTAAGGCGTGAACTGCTGCAGGTTCGAGCGTGTTGTTTGGACTCGCAACGCTATCGTTCGAGGCAACGTGCTGCGAGGTTTCCTGAAAATGACGGAAGGCTGGCAAGTGCCAAGGCGTTGCATCTTAGTTACATCAGGCCTCGCAACTGATCCAGGTACTTCGGAATTTCCTCAAACGGATTTTGTTCCTCAAATTCCAATGTGACGAATCCGCGATAGCCCGCGTCTTTTAGAATACTGATCATGCGAGGAATATCTGCCGGTTGCTTGCCTTGATTGTTGGGATTAACGGCGACCTTAATCTGAGCATTGACGGCGTAAGGTGCAATTCGTTCAAGGTCGCGATAAGGATCATCTGTGCGGAAGTTACCGCTGTCGAAGTTGACTCCAAACCACGGTGAGTTATCGATGCCCGCAATAATCTTTAACATCTGGTCTGGCGTTGCCGTAATGCCTCCGTGATTTTCCAACGCCAGAAAGACGCCTTTCGTTGCGGCGTATTCAAGGCTTTGATTGATACCGGCGACACAACGTTCAATGGCCGCTTCTTCGGTATCGCCCTTGGGTACTTTGCCAGCAAAGATGCGAATGACAGGAGCCCCCATGATGGCGGCATAGTCGATCCAGTTGCGGCATTCTTCCAATTGTTTGTCGCGGGCTTCTCCTTCCGACAAACAGAAGTCGTTGCCGATTGCAGTTCCCGAAATGCTCAGACCCAGGCGATGCGTTTGCTGTCGAATGTTCAACAGGTATTCGGGAGTGATATCTTTGGGAAAGTAATAGCCCGTCAGTTCGGTGGCGGCTAACTCCTGCTGAGCACAATATTCGATGAACGATTCCAGCGTCATCTTAGCGGCCGCCATCTGTTCGGCTGTGCCTCGACGAGCAAACAACGAATTAAAGCTGTACGCCGCCAGGCTCAGCTTTAACAGTGGCTTTCCGTTGCGTTGCGGAGGATCCGCTGCGACTGCCGGAGCCAGCGACTGAGTGGCTGCAAGTCCGGCAATGCCTCCCAAACCTGCCAGAAAATGTCGTCGACCGTGAGACAGCTTTGCGGAATCGCTCATAAACCTGAAATCCTGTATTTGAATTCTTCACCACGTGATAAACAAAGCCGGTTGTTCCAGCAATATTGTTGCTTCGGAAAACCTGCCACAGTTGAATGCCAGTGGTCGTTTTTGTCCAGGCATCAAACGCAAAACCCTTCAGAAAACAGGCAAACGTCTGAATGAAACAGCTTTTGAACTACATCGAAGTCGGCTAAAGTGTTTAAATCAGCATCACGACTTAAGAGGCGTTTGGACGGTGTGATTTTCGTGTCGGCAGTATGAAAATTTTTCGGCAGGCGATAACGACGATCTGGTCACCGCTTACCGCAGAGCAGCAATCGCTTGCAAATTCTGTTCAGTGTGATCGCTGCCTGGTTGTGAACCCAATTTGTCGTGCAAAGTCATTTGGCGAGCATGGATTAGAAGGCGTTGTGAATCAGATGAAACAGCACGATGTTGTGATTCTTGGAGGTGGTCCGGCTGGAAGTACGGCGGCTACGCTGCTGGCCTTGCTGGGCCTGGATGTTGTTGTGGTTGAAAAGGAGTACTTCCCCAGATTTCACATTGGAGAATCTCTGCTGCCAGCAACCGTCAACATCTTTGAACGACTTGGTGTTCACGACCCGATTCGAGAAGCTTTCATCAGAAAACCAGGTGGCAAGTGGTTGTATGGTGAAAAAGCGGTTCCCGGCGATTTCGAAAAGTATGACAGCCAGGCGTCATTCAAAGCGAACCCATATTCGTACCTTGTGGAACGTTCAACCTTCGACAAAATTTTAATCGACCGGTCAATCGATGCCGGCGCGGACGTAAGACTCGGAACGGAAGTGTCCGACATCATCACTGAAAACGGTCGCGTCGTTGGAGTTCATTGTCAAAGCGATAAAGGTCAGAAATACGAACTGCGCGCCAGGCTTGTGATCGATGCCACCGGGCTAAGATCCGTTATACCGTCGAAACTGCGGCTGCGCAAGCTGACAGAACCGCACCGGATGGGCATCTATGCCCAATATGCAGCACGACCCACGCGAGACGACGTTAAGGCTGGCTGGTTTATTGGCCAAATGTTCTACGATGGCTGGACTTGGTTGTTGCTGCTACCTGAAGATCGGTTTTCAGTAGGAACCGTTTTGACTGTTGATCGCTTCAAGAAGTCGCGGATGACTCCCACGCAACTGCTTGAAAAAATGGTCGATGAAAATCCGCTACTAAACGAGGGCATGACAGCCGATCGCAAACGAATTTCTGATGTGATGGTCACCGGCAACATGGGAAATTCTTCAGAATCGCTGGCCGGCAACGGCTGGGTGGCCGTCGGAGACGCGGCCTACTTCATTGATCCGTGCTATTCATCGGGCGTTCACCTGGCGATGAAGTCAGCCGAAATGGTGGCCGACTTAATTGCAGCACAGTCAAAAGAATGCTTGATCAACAAGGCAGTGTTTGATGGATATCAGAAACACATGCGGCAACATGAAAAGACAGTCCAGAATATGGTGGACGCTTTTTATATTGCCAGTCGAAGCACTTCCGCGCAAAAGTTAGTGACTTCGTGTCAGGGGGGGTACTTCAGCCGCAAGTTTGTGACCTTTGTGGGCGGAGATTTCCATAAGAACTCCGCCTTTGTGGCCCGGTTCCGTTTCTACTCCCGATTCGCCAATTTCCTGTTTGGAAACGACGCGAATCGAGCCCCGGAAAACAGTCCCAGCTACCTTCACGATGCGGGCAACCTGTCGGCCAGTGATGTTGCCGCTGCGGAAATTGAATTCATGCCTGAGAAAATATCGGCGTGAATCACGAACCGCCGCCAAAGCCGCAGCGAATGTGTATATCGTTCGTACGCTCAATCGATATGCCGCTATTCACAGCGGGTTAGTGTTGCTAAATTGCCAAGCAACTATTTGACTGAGTTCATACAGACAAACGTTGATACTGAAACAAGGGAATTGGCTGTGAAGAGTAAGTTAGCGTCCATCGGACTGATTTTGTTGACTGTATGCGACACCGCGAACGCTCACCCAGGACATGGTACGGTCAGCAGCGATGGCGTCTGGCACTACATGACGTCACCAGCCCACGCCATTCCCGCTCTGCTGATCGGCCTGATTGCCGCAGCCGCTGTTTCGAAGATTGCAAGAGCAGTCGTTCGTCGTAGCAACGACGAACGATAAGCTCAGAGTCGGAAGTGAATCGGCATGGTCGCACTGACGAATGAAAGACGGTCAGGGGCGAAAGCCAATTTCAGGCGACCGGTTTCCCGCATAGGCAGAACATCCGTTCGGAAAAGACTCCCGTCCTTGTGACGTTCCTGACAATGTAGCCATCACGCTCTGAGTGATGTAAAGCGACAGTCGGAGTGTTCAATCTAGTGACCGACGTTGCCTGCTATCAGCGACTCGCCAACCGCTGCCCTTTTGTGAAGCTAAGTCATTGGGGCGAACGATTTCGATGTTTATCGCCTGGCTCTGGTGCATTTCATTACGCGGAGCGTCACGACTGCTTTTGCGGCGAGAACCAGATTAACAACGACAATCCTGCGCTGGAGTGCTGGAAAATCAATGCCCGCTTGAACGCAGAGAAGTCTTTATCGCGTCCGCGTTGTGGCCAGATGAACAAGTGTCATCAGCGATTGAGCATCCGACGACAGGGCAAATCTGGTGTCCGAATCATCGGGCCCCGTCTAATCTCAGGCGGAATGTTTTTGGCCCGCAAAGC
>CALFSX010000082.1 GCA_937916515.1 uncultured Planctomycetaceae bacterium
AATGTCAGGTCGCGGTACTTGGTGGTCAGCGAGCTGAAGATGATGCCGAAGCCCAGGCCGAGGCCGGCCATTAGCAGTAGGCCGTAGACAGTTGACAGTATCCAGATATTGGGGTGCAGGACGTCGGTTGTGGTTAGGTACCAAGTCCAGATGATCAGAAACAGGCCCAGCTGGATCAGGAACTTGATTAGGTTACTGATCACGACCGAGAGCGGAACAATCAGTCGTGGAAAGTAGACCTTTCCAAAGATGTTGGCATTGCTGACAAAGGTGGTGGAGGTCTTGTTAAAGCTTTCAGCAAAGTAATTCCACAGCGTGATGCCCGATAGGTAAAACAGGGGAGCCGGAATGCCGTCTGTGCTGATTTTGGCAATGTTTCCGAACACGATCACATAGACCAGCATGGTCATGATGGGCTGCACGAAGAACCAGATAGGGCCCAGAATGGTTTGTTTGTAAACGGTGACGATGTCACGTTTGACAAACATGTACAGCAGGTCGCGGTAGTCCCAGAGTTCCTTCAGATTCACATCCAGCAGATGCCGTTTGGGCTGAATAATTAAGTCCCACGATTCGTCATCGTCATCCGGTGCAACTGCTGATGTTGGCTGTTCGATTGTCAAAGGCATGGGGATCTGTTTTATGGAAGACACACGAAGCAACATGCCACCGGGGCGAAGCTCGATGCAGGCGTCAATGTCTGCACGGACGACCTGATGAAATAGATCACTTCGCGAAGTGCGTTGTCCGTAACCAATTTTGTGACAATGTTCGGGTACACCGGATTCCTGAGAAACCGGTTACGTGCACACTTGCGTGCCTGAGTATCCCGAGGTTGAGAGACATACAACGCAGTGGGATCATTTCCGAAATGCGGAAGCCAGTACTGGCTTTGTTGCCGCCAGCGCGGACTTCGTTCCTCTGGGTGACACCCGTTTTTCGGTGAAACCACTTATTGTGACTGCCAGGCTTGCCGGTTTCTCGTGGCGAGAAACCAACAACGATGCAGCGAGTTTGAAACTGCGTTCATTCTGACCGATGACTGGCACTGGAATGATGTCCAGACGCAACATGAGATTGCAGTGTTGTTCGGTCAGAGTAGCTCACAGCATTGCACTAGGTGGTGTGTTTTTTTGACATTTCTGATGATGTCAGCGGATCCCGGACCGTTCTGGCAATTGCTGGTGTTTGTTGCCGAAAGTCAACAACCGAATTCACTGTTTGTGTTTTGACGTGGTGTCGTTTTCGTGTACCGCAAAGCAGTTCGGCCGACTGCCCGTGCAATCAGAAATTGCAACCGGGCTGCGTCGCGGCGGAATTGGCCGGAATTTCCTGTGACGGCGATGTCGCGGAACTCGCTAAGAATTTGGGACGTCGTCAAGGACAGCCGAGAGTCCGGACGACTTCGCCAGGCTATTGTTGTGTGGTGGTGCCGCCGGTTGATTCGGGTTTAGACGCTTCGGTCGCCGCATTTTGGGAATGTTCATTCAGTGATTGTTGAACGAATAGCTGACGCGATTCAAGGTGCAGTTGTATGGCTTGTTCTATTAACGCCGGATCGAGCGGTCCCGACGTCGGAACGAACGTTTGACATTGAAGTGCAGGGTCTGTTGACTTGGCTGTTAGATTGTCAAGGCGATCGTCAATTCTCTCGAGCCATGACATGTTTTGTCTGATGGCCTGATGAATTGACAGCTCGGGGGGCTGTACAGGTGAGCCGTCTTTAAAGAACAGCGAGAAGACAACCAGGCCCGATTGATTAGGCGGTTTTGAAAATTCAGAGACGACATAGTTCCAATTGCCAGACTTGTCTTCACGAATATCGCGGTTTTCAAGTGTCCATCCCTGAGCTGCATAGCATTGCGACAGTTCATGCCAACCTGTGAATCCTGCCTGATCGAAGGCAACGATCGCTGAGCCGAATTTGCATTGATAAAGCCATGAATGCGTCCAGAACCTTTGACCTTCCGGCACTTCCTGTTGCGGTGGCGTAAAGCCCTGCTTCTGCCAGCCAGCCATGGTCTCTGGAAGGCATTCGTCGCGCAGTTCAAGATCGCCGCGCGCAGGCCCCGGCGGCTGGAATCTCGTCGTTAGCTGAAACTGCGATTGGATAATTTTGATGGCGATCATTCCGCCAACGACAACGGCCAAAAACAGACCTACCTTGGGGGAGCTTGGTTTTTCAGAGTTCAGTTGCAGGCTTTCCAAATGGACTGTTCTTTAGTTTACCAGCACGATGCGCCAGCGAGTGAATCTCCACCGTTTTCAGCAACTCACCCGCTGGCAGGCTCGTGCTTGTAGCGCCGCAGTACCGTTTGTGTGAAACATTGAGCTGCCCTGCCGCAGGCCTCCAACTTCCAACTTCCAACTTCCAACTGCCAACTGCCAATTGCCAATTGCCAATTGCCAACTTCCCACTGCCCACTTCCCACTTCCCACTTCCAACTTCCAACTTCCAACTTCCTACTTCCTACTGCCTACTGCCTACTGCCTACTGCCTACTTCCAACTGCCAACTGCCAACTGCCAACTGCCAACTAATCCCTCTTAAGATCCGCTTCAACCATCAGGTGAACCAGTTGCTGGAAATCCACGCTACGTTTCCAGTTGAGGGTTTGTTCGGCTTTGGCGGGATTGCCGAGCAGTTCGTGGGCATCGGCCGGGCGTTTGAAGCGACTGTCGATTTCCACATGGTCCTGCCAGTTCAGACCGACATGAGCGAAGGCGGTTTCCAGCAGATCTTTGATGGTGTGCGAAACGCCGGTCGCCAGCACGTAGTCTCCGGCTGTGTCCTGCTGCAGCATCAACCACATGGCTTCGACATAGTCTTTGGCATAGCCCCAGTCTCGCGCGGCGTCGAGATCACCGAGCGAAACTGATTTCTGTTGCCCGGCTTTGATGCGTGCCGCGGCCAGCGTCACTTTGCGGGTCACAAAGTTTTCGCCTCGACGAGGTGATTCGTGGTTGTAGCAGATGGCATTGCAGAAAAAGAGACCGTGGGCTTCTCGGTAAATCTTCGTCATCTGCGTCGCGAACGTTTTGGCACAACCATACGGCGAATTAGGATTCACCGGTGTGTTTTCGTCCTGTGGACTGACGGTTGGCGTGCCGAAAATTTCGCGGCTGCTGGCGTGCATGAACCGAGGCGGATTCGGCTGGTCTCGCAGAATTTCCATAATCCGCAGCGTGCCGATGGCCGTGGTGTCGCACGTGCTTTCAGGAATATCGAAGCTGAGGCCAACATGCGATTGGCCGGCCAGGTGATAGAATTCGGTGGGCTGCACCTTGCTGATGACTCGACGAATCGTGGTGGGGTCATCCAGATCGGCGTAATGCAGAAACAACTGCTTGTTGTTGATCTGTTCATCGGCATACAGATGTTTCAGGCGAGACCGTTCCATGGTGCTGGAACGACGTACGAGGCCATGGACTTCGTAGCCTTTTTCCAGCAACAGTTCGGTCAGGTAAGAACCGTCCTGCCCGGTGATGCCGGTGATGATTGCGATGGGGGGGGAAGTTTTCAGTTTTCAGTTTTCAGTTTTCAGTTTT
>CALFSX010000083.1 GCA_937916515.1 uncultured Planctomycetaceae bacterium
AGATTCCGGCATGTCTGGTTGACACCACAGGCAGCGCCGCCGCTCCCGCTTCCAGTATCGAATTTGGCATTCCTTCTGCATCACCGTAACTCGTCGTGACTGAATGCTGCACAAACGCGGCTGATTTGTTCAGGAACGGCATCGCTTCGGAATGAGTGAGTGCTCCCGGGAAGCTCACGGAGTCGCCGATGCCCCATGTTTGAGCCAGACTCCAACATGCTTCCTGCAGTGGCCCATCACCTATCATGACCAGCTTTGCTTGCGGAACTGTTTCCAGTGCTTTGCGAAACGCCATCAGTGACAGGTACGGTGCTTTGATGTCCGCAAACCGCCCCAGCGTTAGCAATGTGCAGCTTTGATAGTCAGGTTGCACGTCATAGAAGTATTCGCGAGCACCGTATGGGTTGTAGGTGATTTTGTTAGGGTCGGCCCCCATCCCGACGAGTGTCTCTGTCATGAAATGTGACACGCTTGCGATACGGCTGGCGTAGGCAAACATCTCCTGATAGCGATCTTTGTAGGGCTCCAGATCCGGTTGTCGATGGGCATCATGTCCGTGGAAGTGTACGACCAGCGGAATGCCAAGTTGTTTGGCAACGGGCGTGATGTCGGCTCCGTTAAAACCGTATTCCGCCAGAATGACGTCGACCTTGTGTTTTTCGAAAAATGCCGCCATGAAACCGACGGTACGTGCATCCGACTGTTCATGCGCCGTTACCAGCTTGTCATACAGAAATACGGGAAGAAGTCGCTTCAGCTTCGCCGCCAGTGGTCGTTGCGTATAAAAGTACCTAACTGCCCGACCGTTGAATGTGTATTCTGGAAAGTAGTTGTACAGAATAACCTTTTCACCCTTGAGTCGTTCAACATGGGCGGAAAGGAACGTCTCGCTGATTAGTGGAACGTTTCCTCGGATTATGCATGTTGTACTCATCAAGTAGTGTGACTCCTTCGTAGCGGCGTGGAGTTGTTAGTCGGATTTATCCGTCTAGCAGACTGCGTTTGATAGGTCGCACGCACGATCGAAGGTAACTCATAAGCTGGCTGGCCCGCGATGCCGACGGAACCCTGTAGATTGACACTTCCTTCACGGCATTGAAGACTGCCCTGTGTGATTGCTCAACCTTGAGTTCTGTCGTCCGTTGAGCGGGAGTCAGAACCGCACATCCGAATCCTGCCCACATAGACCCAGCTTCGGCGGTGTCGTAGCTGTCAGGGAAGAAAACGCCCGGCACGAAATCGATTTCGACCGAATGTACGTATGGGCAATTCGCCCAGTCCGCAGCAATCATTCCGGCGCGACAATACGGATTAAAGCTGTCGTGCATGATCATCAACATATCTTGCTGCGGTTGAATTTTCAGCAGCGAATTGATGTCGTCACGTACTCCTTCCACTGAATGATCGCCGTCTACCAGAACGAATTCGGGACTCTGACCCAGTTCGTTCAGGCTGCTCACGAGCTTCGGCAGAGTCTCCTGTGTTCGGCCGGCAACGAACTGTACATTCGGGAAACGCGATCCCAGTTTGCCTTCGATACTATCGTCCATGTCCAGAGAAATGACGCGTTCCGAATTCTTTGCGATCACCTGCAACGACCCGCCGAGATAGGTCCCGATTTCGATCGCTAGTTTCGGTCGAATGGATCCCAGCAGACGCTCTATTGTCAGTCGTTCACAACGCCCCATTTGCCAAGGGAGTTCGTAGTGCTGTTGTTGAAGTAGTTCGTCGATCATGGTTACTGACCCTGCCGCTCATTTGTAAGACGAATGATTTTCTTCTTCAATTTACCGGTAAGCCGCCGACTGCAGCTGTAAAGCCGAAGCAGAAAATGCCGTTCGGCGGCTCGATAGTCTTCCGCTGCAAGCGATGGATGGACGGCGGGAAGATTATACTGAAGGGGGCGTTTCAACGACTTTGTCGTGGTTTTGCCATCGGTAATGCGTTTCAGCATATCGGACCAGCGTTGAGTATTTATTGCGACTGAATTCTCGTTTTCAATCCTAGCTCTCGCTGCAATCGACAATCTTTTGAGCAACAAACGGTCGTCGTGTAGTTTACGAATCGCGTCCACAAAACTGTCCTTGCGGTTGGAAACCACCAGGCCATTTACGTTGTGTTCGACTAACTCTGGAATCCCGCTATTCATTTGGAGGCAGACAGGAACAACACCACATGCCATTGCTTCAAGGATAGCTATCGGCAGCCCCTCGTAGTCTGAAAGTAAGACAATGACGTCGAAATCAAGTAGTTTGTCTTGAATCTCGACGTTGTCCACGCGCCCGGCCAACTTGACGTTTGAGCTCGGCTTGTTTTCGCTAAGGATGCGTTCTACGTTGTGGCGATCTGGACCATCGCCAAAAATGGTTGCCATTGTTCCAGGGATTTCGATAGATGCTCTGCAAAGCGCCCTTGTAACCTCACTGATTCGTTTTTGCTCTTCGGCCAATCGCCCAACGTATGCGATGCGTAATCCGCCCTTGCTGTTTCGGACAACACTCTTCGGAATTGGAACACCGTAAGGAATGCGATGAATGGCAGTATTAACAACATTCATCCGCGTTGTCTGTTCTTCGATCTGCCTTGATACACATACCAGGTCCGTCAACGCGTCGGATTTTCTTCCAGTGGCAAAGACATCGCAGACGGCGCGGTAGAATGAATCGTCTGAGTGAAGGACCCCAACTGTGGAAATGCCACTTTGGCGAACTATCGCTGCGGCGTGTAGTGCAGGCACGACCAGATTGGGAACAAAGACGTGAGCTGGATGGTCAGCAAGCTGATTAATGATCCAGTCAATTCTGGATTCGGTACTTCCCTCACAAAGTATCGACTCGCACTCGACGCCACTGTTTTGCAATGCAGCCAGCAGGGGGCCGGTTTGTTCCCAGCACATGACCAGGCATCGTGGAGTTATTCCAAAACGATGCAAGTCGGGCAGTAAACGAGATATCCATGTCGCCGGGCCGCACACATTGTTGGGCCAGTCATAGGCAACAAATGTCACATTGATATTTGCCTCTGAACGAGCCTTGTCGTTGCTGCTATGGACAGGCGAATGTGGGAAAGGGACGTTCAGGGTTGGCTTCCCGTTTTCGCTTCCGCGTATAGGTTGTCAATCTTTTCCACGACGACACGCCAGTCGTACTCGTCGAGAACGCGTTGGCGAGCAGCGGGACCAATCGTCTTGTTTTCAATGGCAGCCAGCGTTTTCTCCACAAGGCTGTCGATGTTTCCTAACTCGTAAATCAGGCCAGCTTCGCCCTGTCCTATCGCCTCCATGCAACCGAGTTCGTTCGGAACGACCATCGGCCGTGCCAGAGTCATCCCTTCCATCACCAGCGTTGGCAGGCCTTCTCGTTTGCTGGTGACCACTAATACATCACAGGCGGCAATGGCGTCCTGAACGCCGTGCTGGCTGAGACCACCGATGATCTCCAGGTTGTCGGGGATTTCATCGTCGTGTTCGGCCTGCAGAGTTCCCTTGCTTAATCCACCACCGATCATGACGAATCGCTGATCCGGCAAGCGTGCTGCGAGCTGTACGAATTCCTGCGGATTCTTAACCGGGTCATTGCGGCCTACATAAAGAATAAAACCGGGACCGGGATAATCGCGGCGGAACCGATTTGCATCTGCTTGATCGCTTAGTGCAACGTCAACTCCATTTGGCAAATAGGTCGCATCAATACCATGCTGTTGCTTTAGCTCGTGGACCTGCCATTTCGAAACGGACAGGCAGAGATCCGCGTGACGAGCTCGCTGCAGCAGTGCATCGTTGATATCGATCTGCCATTGTTCAAGACCGTTAACGCCATGTTCGTGGTAGTAGTTCAAGTGGTAAGTGTGAATCCAGAAAATTCCGTCACTCTGTCGTCGCTGACACCAGTCGATGTACCATGGGTAGACGTGCGAATGGACGATTTTGACGCCTGCGGCTTTGAAACTGTTAAACGATTCTGCAAAGACTTCCGAAAGGTCATAGGGAGTAAGTGTCTTTGCAACATGAGCTGGCGGTGCCAGTTGCACGTTGTGTGAGGAATATCGATGAATGGCCTCGATGTGATGTCGAACTCCGCCGAATTCCGCGAAGTTTGGGCCGACTAGAACTTCCGGTGGTGCGATTTTGAGATCGTTCAGCCATCCGTCGAATGCGGATTGCTTCTTTCTTTGGTACGCACGCTGCCGATTCATTTTCCATTCATGAATCCCACGGCGACGGTATCCGTCCAGCTTCTTTAGAAGCGTCCGCATCACCCGCGGCTGCTCTCGGTTGTCACGCGATGTGAATTCATGTGCCCATTCCAATCTGCGTTTCCAGTGCACTGCCTGTCGTTTCTGAAGAGGCGGTGATTCTGCGTGTTACGAACCATTTCCCCGCTTCAATGCTAGGCACTTCGACGAAACGATACATCATCCAACTGAGTCCCAGAATTACCGGATACATCATCAAGCAACTGGACAGTCTGACACCAGGATGAACGAATTCACCAGCCCACAACCAGCGTGAGATTTTGGGGGCCAGATTCAGAAATGGTTGATGCAGCAGGTATAGGCTGTAGCTGATCATGCCAACCCACGCGATGTGTTTCGATACGGCCTGCGGCATTGCCAGTCCGAATGACTTTCCTTCGGCGAAGCGAGCCATAGCCCCCAACGTTGTCAGCGAGAACAGCACGAATTGAAACGGGGCCAACGGCTTGAATGTCAGAGCCAATATCAACAATGTGATCCATACCATCATGGGCACTCGGCGAAACGTCAGCGTCCGGCCCGAAATGAAGTCATCGGCAAGTTTTGCCCCAATCAGCCAGCTGAAGACATAACCGAATGGCCCTCTCAGCAACGCAAACGGAGCCTTTAAATCGGGGGCCAGAAAACGCAATTCGCTTGACGGAAACTGCAGGCCAATTTCCACCACAAATGCGACGATCAGTACCGGACGCCAGCCGATTCGTTGAGCTGCAATCAGCAAGAACGGGTAGACCAGGTACAGCTGCATCTCAACCGCGACACTCCAGAACGAACTGTTAATGCCCCAGTAGCTGTTTGGTGCCAGATTGAAGTACAGCAACACACGTGAATAGAACTGTTGCAGTCCGTTTGACGAAAAATCCACCATCGTCAGCGGAAAGCAGAATGCAAAGAACAGCAGAGCCACGAGAAACGGCGGGTAGATGCGAAACAAACGCCGCCACAAATATTTCATCCAGCTTTTGTCGCTGGATCGTTGATAGCTGAGATGAATACAAAAGCCGCTCAGAGCAAAAAACACCGCCACACCGCCGAACCCGAATGTCACGGGGGCAAGGGCCAGAAATGTCTTTGAATCGTGATCAAAGTTACGGAACCAGCCATCCCATCCCAGTTGATCGTAGCCGAATGTTGCGAATAGGCAGTGGTAAGCATAGACCATAAGGATCGCAACGCCTCGGATGTGGTCAAGGCCTTCGATCCGTCCGCCGGTTTGCGTGAGCGAACCGGCAACAGCCTTCTTTGGGGTTGGCATGGCGTTCATCGCGCCACGAAACCAGAGCCCTGCAGCGATCGCCAGCCAGAAAAACGCGACTCGAGTTGCGGGCACGATTGCCGCACGAGTCAATAAGTGGAAGTCTCCGGCCCAGTTGATACACCGCCGCCCAATGAGGTTCAGGATGGGGCTTGTTGCAGTGCGTTCTGTATCGAGAGCATAGTTGTTTCTTCCGACGGTTTCGTCTGTTTGGATCGCGGTTCCAATCCAATCGTTTGATAGCTGTTTTCTGTCTTGGTTCTGTGCGGCAGGAACAGCGCTGATATAGGCCGCAAAGTTCGCAGCCTTTGCTTCAGGCGGAAAAACGATCGTCAGCTTTGGTGCTGCACGAATTTTGTCCTCGGGAAATCCCCAAACATCACCGCGTCTGAACAGTTCCATTTTACTCCAGGGGGTGACAGCAAAAACTTGAATTCCGTGAGGGACTGCCTGTCCGTCACTGCTTTTTACCAGTACGTGCAGCGGAGTATGATTGCGGCCAGTTCTCAGGTCGTCGCGTAGCTGCAAGATGTACAAGCCCAGGAATACCACAGCTGCAATCGCTGTGACTAGATACAGCGACTTGGAGGTCTGCGGATGGGGATTGAGTTGCGGCAAACGCATGAGACCGACAGCGTCGGCGATTTCAAATGTCTATGTTGTTTTAGGAAAAAACTGAATTCGTCGCGTCACGCTTGCTGACTGAAAGATCGTGTGGGTTGTCTCCGTCGGCGGAAATAGCCAATCGTTAGAACTCCGCTAATTCCGCAGAGCATTAGCAGTGAAGAGGGTTCCGGGACAGACGCCATTGAGTTTGCAGTTGC
>CALFSX010000084.1 GCA_937916515.1 uncultured Planctomycetaceae bacterium
CTAGGCTGACGCGGGCAGTACTGCTGTTTCTGCATTTGGAAGCTGGTTTTGTAAAGGCTTCTCAGTGCTGGGGAGATCGTGAGTTATCTGGCATTGTGCCCTTTTGAAGGCTATTATTTTCCAAAGTCGGCTCAGAAGAAGTCGGTAAAATCCCAATTCATCCCGATCACGAAATTGCCATGCCTACTGTCAACTTTGTAAATGAAAAGGTTACCGTCGAAGCTCAGGACGGTGAAGATATTCGGACGGTTGCTCGCAAAAACGGCGTTCAACTGTATTCCGGCCCTCACAAGGTTGTGAACTGCATGGGCATGGGAATGTGCTGCAGCTGCAATGTAACGATTAAAAAAGGTGGCGAATCCTGCAGTAAGAAAGGAATTCGGGAACTGCTGAACAAGTGGATCAACCCGTTGCTGGGACTAAAGCTGCTTAGCAACCCGGACAAAGACGTTCGAGTTGCCTGCCAGACTCAGGTGCATGGCGATATCGAAGTCGAAACAAACCCACCAATCAACTGGCACGGCGAAAAGTTCTGGAACTAGTGATTTCACGTTCAACAGCTTGGGCTGGCAACATTCGCGGCGTGTAGATTTTGCGGACGAATATTCTGCGGATGTCGACCGCGAGATCGCAAAGTTGGTCGTGCGGAAAATCCCGGCCTGCGAGCAGGGGTTAAACGTATCGATCAAAACTTAGCGAGTGCTTTGCCACAGCTCATTCTTAGAGTAGTGGGTCTTGTTAAGAATCCTGCGACACGGGGATCTTTAACAAGATCCACTACCACAAAGACAAAGCCGAGTTCTTAGCCGTGACGCAGCAATAGTGTTTTCCAGACACAAGACTTCGATTTGACTTATTGCTGGACTCACCCGATTTCAGTTGATTCAGTCTGTCGGCCCAAAGTACGGCGAATCCAACTTTGGCGACGGACTGACCTGCCGCTTTTCGCAAACTCTGCCCAGAGCCTGACGAATGCGTCTTCAAACGGGCTGCAGCCGCAATGTGCCGACACGGTCGTATCCTGGCAATCTACAATCGTCGATGAACGTGACCGGCGATATCGCAGTTTCTGGTACGGCTTGTCACAAGGACCGCAACGTGTCACTAAAAATTGTGTTGATGGGAACCGGCGAGTTCGCCTTGCCCACGTTTAAAGTATTGATCGAATCCAGCAAACACCAGGTGGTCGGTGTTTACACTCAACCAGAACGCACGGGCAAGGGCCATCATCGGCATGTGAATCCTGTGAAAGTGTTGGCGGAAGATCACGGAATTCCTGTGTTCCAGCCGGCTAAAGTGAATTCGCCGGAAGCTCTGCTGGAACTGCAGAACCTGAATGCTGACGTTTTCATCGTCGCGGCATATGGGCAGATTATGAAGCCGGCCTTTCTGGCGATTCCTCGGTTGGGAGCGTTTAATCTGCACGGTTCCATTTTGCCGCGTCATCGAGGAGCGGCGCCGGTACAGTACTCCATCTGGACGGGCGACCAACTGGCTGGCGTCACGATTTTCCAAATCGAACCGTCGCTGGATTCGGGGCCGATTGTGGGACTTGTCACCACCGAAATTGGAGCCAAGGAAACTTCGGGCGAGCTCATGCTGAGGTTGGCCGATCTAAGTGTGGAATTGGCCTTGGAAGTTGTCGATCAACTTGACGCGGGAACGGCCATCTTTCAGCCACAGGATCAATCGCAGGTAACGCTTTCGCCCAAGATTCCGAAAGAAGCGGGAGTCATCGACTGGTCGCAATCCGCCGAACAAATCGGTTGCCATGTGCGTGCCATGCAGCCGTGGCCAAAGGCGTCAGCCGTTTTGCAGGCAGAAGGCCGTAAGCCGCTGCGTTGTATCTTTCTGGATGTCGACTTCATCAAGGATCATCAGGTCATTGGTGAACTCGGCCCGCACGCTGGTTCTGGAAAAATCAAACTGGCTAATAAGCGGCTGTACGTTGCCGCAAGCAGCGGCTGGCTGCAAGTCAATCTCATTCAACCGGACGGCAAGAAGCCCATGGACGGGACCGCCTTTGCCAACGGTTATGGTGTTACTGACGGTGCTTACTTTTCCGCCGATTGAATTTCGTTCAGCTTTTCAGCGATGGCAGCGGCTGGTCGAAATCCGAGAAAGCCGCCTACGGCCTGACCGTTTCGGAAAACTCGCACATCTGGAATTGAGCTGATTTGGTAGTGCGCTGAAGCGGCTGAGTTTTTATCGACGTCAACCTTAACCAAAATGACGTCCTCGGATCGAGTGCGAGCCACTTCTTCAAGTTCAGGAGCCATCATCACGCATGGTCCGCACCAGGTAGCCCAAAAATCGACGACGACCAGCTTGTCCTTAACGGCAAGGGCGTCGTTTAACGAAATCGGTTGCTGGCCCATTTTTCCATCTTCTGCGTTAAAGGTGACCTGCACGGCATCGGCGTCAGCAGTTTCAACAGGCTGAACGATTACGGTTTCTTCCTGACATCCAGCCAGAAGAACAGGCCACAACAGCATCGTGACCAGTGGAAGCTTCTTTGCGATTTCGGCAAATTGATGCATGTGAATTCCTGATGGGCAGCCAAAACAGGTGTCCGAACGGACAGAAACCCGAATCTTATAAGAAAAACGACAGAACAGTTGAAAGGACGTCCTTGACAGTTCGTACCTTACGTCGAATAAACTATAGGTCAAAGCGATCGTCGCCAGTATCAGGCGCGTCGCCAGATCTGAACCAGACACTCATTCTGCCAAAAATATAACAGGAGCCTGATCAAATGGGAATTACTCTAACCGAAACCGCTGCCAGTGAAATCAAGCGAGTTATGGGAGAGCAAAACCGTCCCGAACTGAAGTACGTCCGTGTTGGAGTTGCTGGAGGCGGCTGCAGCGGTTTCCAGTATGCGTTCGACTTTACTGGCTCATACGACGAAAAGGTCGACACGTTTTCTGAGCAGCATGGCGTCGGCGTCGTGGTCGACAAGAAAAGTGACCTGTTTCTTGACGGAACAACGGTCGACTTCTACACCGGCCTGGAAAAACGCGGATTCACTTTCAATAACCCCAATGCCGTAAAAAGCTGTGGTTGTGGAAGCAGTTTCTCTGCCTAACCGCTTTGATCGGCTGATCAGCATTCCCCTGGTGGACGCAAAACCTGCTTCTGCTGGGACAATGCAGAGAGCTTAAACCCGTGGAGTTGACAGGGCTGGCCGCAAAGCCGGCCCTGTTTGTTCTGCGGGTTGTTCGTTTCTCGACCATGATACGGGGCGTTTTAGAGCGCATTTGGTTTAGGTGTAGCGGTATCCGCAGTGTCTGAAGTGTCGT
>CALFSX010000085.1 GCA_937916515.1 uncultured Planctomycetaceae bacterium
AGCACAAGCCTGTTCAGCACCACAACCTGAACCACAACGTTCAGCATCACAACACACAGCAGCACAAGCCCGTTCAACACCACAACCTGAACCACAATGTCCAGCATCACAACACTCAGCAGTACAAGCCTGTTCAGCGCCACAACCTGAACCACAATGTTCAGCATCACAACACACAGCAGCACAAGCCTGTTCAGCACAATGCCGTGCACAATTCATGGTTTGACAATCACGGTCAGTCTGTTCAATCAAACAACCAGCTTCAGTTGTGGATGGGCGGAAACTGATTCCGCCTAATTCAATCTGACAAGAAACGATACACCACCCGGACTTGATTCAGGTGGTGTTTTTTTTTGCGCTGAGTCTTTCTGCTGCCAACTTTCTTATGTTGTGGCGGGCATTCTGAGCGGCGATGAATTGGTTTCAGGATAGCCTGGTTTTGGGGCTGAGTTTCCTGTTGGCTTGTGTTAGCAGAACATGTCGCCACAATCTTTGTTGGTTCAGGTTGTGTTCGACATGGCGAGGTGTGTGCGATGATCAGGTATTCAGTGTTTGCTGTCGCAATTATGTTTGCATTTGTGGCGAAGGCGGCAGATCGTCCCAATGTTATTTTGTTCATCGCAGACGACGTCAGCTGGAACGATTACGGTTGCTACGGGAATTCAGCCGCTCGCACTCCGAACATCGACGCGTTAGCAGCTGGTGGCATTCGTTTTGATAAAGCGTACCTGACAGCCAGCAGTTGCAGTCCCAGTCGATCCAGTATTGTGACTGGGCGATATCCACACAACAATGGAAAAGGAGCTGAACTGCACAAGCCGATTTCAGGCAATATTCCGTGGTTTCCGGAGGTGCTGAAAGATTCTGGCTACTATACCGCGTTATCCGGCAAGCACCACATGACGTCGACGGCTCCCAAAAGCGGGCCAGGTGCTCGCCCGATTCCTTTCGATCATGTCGACGGTGGACGTGCTAACGGCAATTCCGGCGGGCACGCCAACTGGCTGAGCGTTACCGAACAACGCCCGAAGGACAAACCATTCTTTTTCTGGTTCGCTGCCTATGATGCTCACCGTGACTGGGATGCAGACAAGCAGTGGGACGTCGCGAAGTACGGTCCGATGCACAAGGCGTCCGACGTTATTGTGCCTCCGTTTCTGTCCGACGATCCGGAGACTCGCGATGACCTCGCTTCGTACTACAACGAAGTGACTCGGTTTGATTACTACATCGGAGAAGTTGTTAATGAACTTAAACGGCAGGATGTCTTCGATGAGACGCTGATCTTTGTGCTGGCTGATAACGGTCGTCCGTTTCCGCGAGCGAAAACAAGGCTGCATGATTCCGGCATGAAGACGGCGTTGGTGGCTCACTGGGCTAACGGCATAAAGGTGACGGGAGCCAGCAATAGTCTTGTGAGTGTGATCGACCTGGCTCCCACAATCCTGTCGCTGGCAGATTGCGATGTGCCGGAATCGATGCAGGGAGTTTCCATGAAGCCGTTGTTGGACGGAACGTCGTCAACGATTCGGCAGTACGCTTTTTCCGAACACAATTGGCACGACTATGAAGCTCATGGTCGAAGCGTTCGCAGCGGCGACTTTCTGCTGTTGAAAAACTTCCGCACCAAACTCGCGTGGCAGGGGCCTGCAGATTCCGTTCGATCTGTTTCGCATCAGAAGTTGCTGGCTTTGCGAGATGCAAACATGTTGAGTGCAGCTCAGGCCGATGTGCTGCTTCAGCCTCGCCCTGAGATCGAATTCTACAACGTCGCGAACGACCCGCATCAGTTGCAAAACCTTGCGGGCAATCCGTTGGTTGCTTCACAGCAGGAGAAGCTATCGGCAGTGCTTGAGCAGTGGATGAATGAAACGGGCGATAGCGTTCCGCCCTTGATCAGTCCTGATACATTTGATCGAGAATCCGGGAAGGCATTGCCTAAGAACTCGATCAAGGCAAAAGGCGCATTGACTCCTGGTGAAGATAAGCGGGCTGATACAATCAATGCATCGGGCCCTCGATAACGACCGTCATTACAACACGGGAGCTCGTTGTTCGCCGGCTCGCGCTCCGAGGTTTCCGTAGCGGTGATAGTCGATGCAGACTGATTGCTCCTGCACGTACCACATTAGTTCGACCCTTCCAATTGGCAAGACGGGTGAATCGGCAATGTGGACATAGTTGCCGATCACTGCTTCTCGAATGGCAGATGGAACGGCCTCTGGTGATGAGTAACGAATTCGTCCGACGGCTCCTGTTTCGATGGCCTCGATAAGCTGTTCGTCCGTTTCTTCAATAAACTCGATGTCAGCCGCCCATTCTTCAGTGAGGTCGTGCAGGATCTGTAACCAATCGTCTAGCACTCCTGGTGAAGAGCTTATGAACACTCGACAACCCACTGATCTTGCCGCGGCTGCTCGGGCGACGATGTCGAACCATGTGTCGTTTGCGGTGACTCGCACACACAACGCGGGGATCGGAAGATAGCGGCGTATGTTATCCTGGCCGATCAGATGGAAGTGGTCATGTTCCTTCAGAAATTCGTCCTGTGCAGCTTTGTCGTAGTCGGCAATTGCTGTGGCAAGCTGTGATGTTTCTGGCTGCAGTTCGCCCGACAGTTTTCTTAGTCCGCTAAGCAGATGGACAAGTGCCGGGTTGGAAACATTTTCAGACTTTGCTTCCGTGCCTGCATTGCAGGTGAAGGTCATCAGTTGAGCGACATAGTTAGGGCCACCCGCTTTGATGCCTGGTCCAAATGCGCTCTTGCCCATTCCTCCGAAAGGTTGACGCAGAACGATCGCTCCGGTTGTTGACCGGTTCACGTATAGATTTCCGGCGCGAATGCCGGCCAGCCACAGAGCCTGTTCGCGATCATCAAGGCTTTCGATGCCTGATGTCAGGCCGAAGCCCGATTCGTTAACGATGTTGATGGCTTCGGTCAGAGATCGGAACGACATAACTCCCAGCAACGGCCCGAAAAATTCCGTCATATGAGTGTAACTGCCAGGTTGCACGTTCCACTTGATGCCGGGTGAATAGATGCACGGGCTTTCGTCGACGTTTTTCGGCATCAAAGCCCACTCTTCCCCGTCTTCCAGTTCTTTCAGTCCCTTTAGCAGGTCGCCAGATGGAGGTGCGATTAGTGGGCCGAGTTTGTTTTTGGTTTCCCACGCCGATCCGACTCGCATGCTTTCAACGGCATCAATCAGAGAACTGCGGAATGCCTCATCTTCAAAGACTTCCTGTTCCAGCAGCAGCAGAGAAGTGGCGGAACACTTTTGTCCGCAGTGTCCGAAGGCCGATTGAATCACGTGTTTGATCGCCTGATCGCGGTCGGCCATCGCGGTAACAATTGTGGCATTCTTTCCGCCTGTTTCTGCCAGAAGTCGCATTTCTGGATCTGACTTCAACATCCGCAATGCTGTGTCGGTGCCACCCGTCAGGATGACTGTATCGACATCGGGATGTGCCACAAGCTTCGAACCGACCGATCCGCCAGAGCAGGGCAGAAGCTGCAATGCGGTGCGCGGAACTCCAGCTCGATAGAAGCATTCGCACAATTCGTGAGCGACCAGAACAGTGTTGGACGCGGGCTTCAGGATGACTGTATTTCCCGCCGCCAGAGCTGCAGCAATGCCGCCGCATGGGATTGCAATGGGAAAGTTCCATGGCGATACAACCACAACAACTCCACGCCCGGTTACTGAAGCATTTGGAAGTGATTCGAAATACGCTGCCGTTGCCGAATAGAATTCGACGAAGTCAATCGCTTCGGATACTTCCGGATCGCTTTCCGGCAGCGTCTTGCCACCTTCTGCCAGTGCCGCGCCCATCAGGTCAGCTCGAGCACGCCGAATTTCCACCGCGACATTTCTTAGCAGGTGATGGCGATCGGCCGGTGGCATTGAACGCCAACCATCAGGGTCAGATTTCGCACCCTGAATGGCGGTTTCTGCTTCGTCAGCTGTTGCCTGCAGGTACCGGCCAACGATCGTTCCGTCTCGCGATGGATCTTTGCACACACTGCGCTGGCGTGAATCTTCGATCAGTTGGCCAGCCACGTACAAGGGGATATTGGTTGCGTTGTCGTTGCAGCGATCTTTCCAGCGCAGGATGATTGAGTCGGCCCATGTTGAGTTTTGCGGCAGGCTGAAATCTGTGTCTGGTTCGTTGGAAAAGCGAGTCCAGTCTGAGTTTGCTTCGCTTATTTCAAACGATTCGCTGTTTCGATCCTGCTGCCGTCGTGCGGCGTATGGCAGTTCTTTGATGGCTTCGAACGACTTCAGAAAGCCACCTTCCAGTTTCTTCCAGGCGTCGGAATTCACCGTTATGTTGAAGGCGTGTCGCAGAAAGTTTTCTTCGCCCGTGTTTTCATCCAGACGTCGCACTAAATAGCCGATGGCGTGGATGAAGTCCTGTTTGCGGCAGGCAGGAGCGTACAGCAGAAGGTTGCGAGTGAGTTCATGCAGAGCTCGACGTTGGTGATTTGCCATGCCTTCCAGCATCTCAAACTGGATGAACGGCAGAGCTTCCATTTCTGTTGCCAGAACAAGTGCATAACTGATATCGAACAGGTTGTGCGATGCGATGCCCGGCCTTGCGGCTGCCAGGTTTTCCGGCTGCATGGCAAACTGCACCATGCGTTTGTAGTTCGCATCGGTTTCAACCTTTGTCTTGAACGGAGCCTGTGGCCAACCGTTCAAAGAAGCTTCAACTCGTTCCATTTCCATGTTGGCGCCCTTGACGATCCGAATGGTGATGGGCGCTCCGCCGTTGCTGACTCGTTGGCGCGCCCATTCGGTGATCTTCTGTTGCCATGCAAATGAATCCGGGATGTAGGCCTGTAGAACGATTCCCGCGGCGATGTTTTCCATTCCGGAGCGGTCAAGCGTCTTCATGAAGACTTCCGCCGTTAGCGAAAGGTCACGGTATTCTTCCATGTCCAGGTAAACAAATTTTGTGACTTCGGTGCCATCCGCTCTTTGGAATGTGCCCTTTGCAGCGGCTCGGTAAAGCAGTTCCATTCGTTCGCACATCTGGCGAATGCTGTGATTGCGTGAAACGGGCGAAATCTGTGAGTAAATCGTGGAAATCTTCACGGACATCACTTCGATTTCCGGCAACTGCAAGGCCTGAAGATAGTGCTTCAGGCGGCGAGCTGATTCTTCTTCGCCAAGGATAGCTTCGCCCAGCAGGTTGACGTTCATCCGAACGCTCTCTTTGCGACGTTCTTTCAGGTGCTTTCGCAGAACGTCTTCTTCGGCCGGAATGATGACGTTGGCCGTTTCGTGGCGCATCTTATCCTTCACCATCGGAATGGTGACTCCGGGAAGGTAGCTGCCGAACGATTGGAAGCCTCGCAGCAGAGTGCGTTCAATCGGGCTGAAGAATCGAGGCACTCCCTGAACGTCCAGAATGTGCACCAGCTGCTCAGCCGCGCGAGCTGCGGTTTCTGACCGAAACGCCTGATCCGTGAGGGCGGTTAATGTCACTTTGTCGCTGGGGTTCTGGATCATGCGATCCAGTTCCATTTGCTGCTTCTTTTCTTCCGGAGTCTGCAGGTCGTGAGCCCTCTTCTGGAGAGCTCGAGCAACCAGCAGCGACTTCTGAATGGTTTCGCTAAGGCTACTGGATGAGTCAGCCGAGAAGTTTCCAAGCAGAGCGTCTACGGCCGAGTGAATTGTGGTTTGCGACATGGGTGTGGTTCACATTTGAAGTGATGAAGTCTGCTTCAATTATACGCAGGCCTGACGTTTCCGCAGTGATTGTTCCGATCAGTTTTCAGTGGATGAGGCCAGACTGTGGTTTGATTCCGCGATACATCCTTGTTTGTTGTGGTTTCCCTGCGGTATCATGGTTGGTGTTTTAAAGCTGTATCCCGCCCCGCTGTCCTCCAGCTTGATTTGGTGTCATTGTGAAGCACTATTCGCTTGGCCGTTATGCCTTGATGTTCGTGTGTTGCGTCGTGTCGCTGTGTTTCGTCACGCCAGCGGTTGCTGCTGGTGATGACGTTCAGTTCAATCGCGATGTTCGTCCCATTCTTTCGGCAACGTGCGTGAAGTGTCACGGCCCCGATGATGCTCACCGGGAAGCCGACTTGCGACTCGACAACGAAGCTGGCATTCGCCACGCGTTTGATGGTGGTTTAGCTGGAAGTGAAGGTTGGGCCCGGATTGTTTCGACCGATCCGGATGTTGTTATGCCGCCCGCAGATTCTCACGTCGAACTTGAGCCGAAAGATGTGGCCGTTCTAAAAGCCTGGGTTGAAGCCGGAGCTCCTTATCAGGGGCATTGGTCGTTTATCGCTCCGACGAGGTCCCCAGTGCCGTTTGCTGCCGTAGCCAAAGGCGGACAGGACGCCGTTGATGATTCGGTCAGTTCCTGGATTCGAAACCCAATCGACGCGTTCATTATGCAACGATTGCTGCAGGAAGGGTTGAAGCCGAATTCTGACGCAGACAAAGAACGATTGCTTCGCCGAGTGACTCTGGATCTTACCGGGCTGCCTCCAACGATTTCCGAAATCGACGCCTTTCTTGCGGACACTTCGGAAACCGCTTACGAGGCCGTTGTTGATCGACTTCTGGCTTCTCCGCACTTTGGAGAGCGCATGGCGGTTGCCTGGATGGATGCCGCTCGATATGGCGACACAAGCGTGTTCCACGCGGATGGTCCGCGAGATATGTGGCCGTGGCGCGATTGGGTGATTGACGCGTACAATTCCAACAAGCCATTCGATCAGTTTACATTAGAACAGCTGGCCGGTGACCAGTTGCCGGGTTCGACGACACCGCAAAAAGTGGCGACTGGATTTCTGCGTAACAATGCAACCACCGATGAAGGGGGGCTGATTGAAGAAGAATACCGAGTCGAATACGTTATTGATCGAGTGAAGACCACGTCGATCGTATGGATGGGGCTCAGCATGGAGTGTGCTCAATGCCACAACCACAAGTACGACCCGATCACCCAGGAAGAATATTATCAATTTTTCGCGTACTTCAATCAGTCGGCAGACGGTGGCCGACAGACTCGTAACGGCAACGAAGCACCGATTGTGGACATCTTTGACGGAGCGAAGACTGGTCAGGCCGACGCGTTGCAGAAGGAGCTTGACCTGGTTCAGCCAAAGCTAGATGAACGAGCGGCTGCGGTTGAACCTGAATATCAGGCATGGCTGATGGCTGCTTCTGCCGCTGCTGGAAGTCAGCCTCTGGTACCGCTGGACATGATGGCTCATGTTCCTCTGGACGAAGGCAAAGGCCGCGACGTTGCAGACCTGGCGAACAAGGCTCGCAAGGGCAAGCTTAATGGTCCTGTTAAATGGGCCGATGGCAAGTTCGGCAAAGCTTTCGAATGCGACAGCGCTAACTTCATTGATCTCGGCGATGCTGGCGACTTTGACGGAAGCCACGGCTTTTCATACGGCGCGTGGATCAAACCCAAAGGGGCTGGCGTTGGAGCACCATTTGCCCGGATGAACACCGGCAACGACTATCGTGGGTATGACATCCACCTTTCCGGAGGAATCATCGAACCGCACATCATTCACAAGTGGCCGACTGACGCTATCAAAGTGCGTTCAAAGCAAAAGCTGAAGCCCGACACGTGGCAGCACGTCTTCATTACTTATGACGGTTCTGGCAAGGCTGCAGGTGTAAAGATTTATGTCGACGGAAAGCCGTGGGATTGGGACATCGAACAAGATGGCCTTTCGGGCACAATTAAGTCAAAGGGGCCGTTTTATCTCGGGCGTCGCAATAGCGGATCAAACTACACGGGACTTGTCGATGACGTGCGAGTGTACGGTCGTGCCCTTGCGGAATCTGAAGTTGCCGCGCTGGCTGGAAATGATGTCATCACGCCATTGCTTGCTAAAGCGGCTGAGGAGCGTTCAGAAGACGAGAACAAGGTTCTGCGGGGCCACTATCTGAACGTTATCGATGAGCCCTACAAGGCATTGACTCAGGCGAGTTCAAAACTTTCAGCAGAGATTGCTCAGCTGCGAAAGCCCGTCGTCAACGTGATGGTGATGAACGACCTTCCTGCGATGCGTGAAACATTCGTACTGGCACGCGGTGATTATGCGTCACCGCTGAAAGATCGGCCTGTTAAACCGGGTGTGCCTGCCGTGTTTCCGTCGATGCCCGCCGGAGCGACCTCGAACCGACTTGGACTCGCTACATGGTTGACTTCACCGGGCCATCCATTGACATCGCGAGTTGCCGTGAACCGATACTGGGCCATGCTGTTCGGTGAGGGCATTGTCCGTTCGCTCGAAGACTTTGGAGCTCAGGGGGAATGGCCAAGTCATGCCGAATTGCTGGATTGGCTGGCGGTTGACTTTGTGGAATCCGGCTGGGACATCAAACGCATGATCAAGCAAATGGTGATGTCGTCGACCTATCGTCAGTCATCTGCTGTGACGGCGGAGAAGCTGAATGTCGATCCTGAAAACCGACTGCTGTCACGAGGTGCTCGGTTTAGACTGCAGGCAGAATTCGTCCGCGACAATGCTTTAGCGGCGAGTGGCCTGTTGGTGTCAGAAATCGGAGGCCCCGGCGTTAAGCCCTATCAGCCGGCCGGGCTTTGGAATGAAGTAAGCCTGGATGGCAACCTCAGATTTGTCGCCGATACAGGCGACAAACTCTATCGCCGTTCGATGTACACTTATTGGAAGCGTTCGGCTCCCGCGCCCGCCATGACGATCTTTGACGCGCCTACTCGCGAGAAGTGTTCATTAAAGCGGTCGCGTACGAATACTCCTTTGCAGGCTTTGGTCACAATGAACGATCCTCAGTTTGTCGAGGCGGCTCGTGCTCTTGCAGAAACCGCGATGAAGGCGGGAGGAGCGACGACTCAGCAGCAGATCAGCTTCGCTTATCGCAGTGCTGTTGGAGTTCAGCCGACATCGGGAGTTCAGTCGATTCTGCTGGAAGCCTTCGGTGAAGAGTTGGAGCGATTCAGAAATGACTCCGATGCGGCCGCAAAGTTTCTGGCGATCGGCGATTCGAAGCGAGACGAATCACTGGATGCCGCGACTCACGCGGCGATGACGGTGATTGGCAGCATGATTCTGAATCTTGATGAAACTCTGACTCGCGGCTGATAGCGCGATCATCGGTATAGTTACGAATTCCTGCTACAGGACGCTGAAATGGCATCTGCAAACGACCTTCGTCAAACAATCCTGAATACTCAGGCACAACTTTCTCGCAGAGACTTGCTGGCTAACGCTGGAAGGCCACTGGGGGCCGCCGCGCTGGCCTCGCTGATCGGTGGCGGAGTTGCGACGGCCGCCGACATTCAAACGACGGCCGATGCAAACGGCGGTTTGCCGGAGCTTCCTCATTTTGCTCAGAAGGCAAAGCGAGTGATCTACCTGTTTATGTGCGGCGGGCCGTCACATATTGACACCTGGGATTACAAGCCGGAAATTCGCGGCATTCATGGTCAGGAGCTTCCGGAATCAATTCGCAACGGTCAGCGTATCACCACCATGACGTCCGGCCAGAAGGCGTTTCCGTGTGTGGCTCCGATGTTCAAGTTTTCTCGTCACGGGCAGAATGGAACGTGGGTCAGCGAGATCCTTTCGCACACGGCAAAGCACGTCGACGACATCACTCTGGTGAAGTCGGTTCACACAGAAGCAATCAATCATGACCCGGCGATCACGTTTATCAATACGGGAGTGCAGCAACCCGGCAAGGCCAGCATGGGAGCATGGGTGAGCTACGGGCTCGGCAGCCCAAACCGAAATCTACCATCCTATGTGGTCATGATTTCGAAAGGCCCGGGGCAGAAGCAGGCGTTATACAGTCGATTGTGGGGCAGCGGATTTCTGCCGTCTCAGCATCAGGGCGTTGCCTTGCGAGCCGGAAACAGCCCGGTCTTGTATCTCAACGATCCAGACGGCATCGACCGTTCCACTCGGCGACGCATGCTGGACCGTATTGCCGCCATCAATCAGGAAACGTACAGCAGTTTTGGTGACCCCGAGACGCTGGCAAGAATTGCTCAGTACGAAATGGCGTTCCGTATGCAGACGTCGGTTCCCGGGTTGATGGACCTGAATTCAGAGACCGCCGAAACAAAAGCTCTGTATGGCCCGGACGTGGACACGCCCGGTTCGTTTGCTCGGAACTGTGTTATTGCCAGAAAGCTGGCAGAGCAGGGTGTTCCGTTCGTGCAGTTGTTTCATCGAGGCTGGGATCAGCACGGCAGCCTGCCCAAACTGATTCGTGGTCAGTGTGAATCCATCGACCATCCAGTGTCGGGATTGATCACGGATCTGAAACAACGTGGAATGTTCGAAGATACGCTGATTGTCTGGGGCGGCGAATTCGGCCGCACGATTTATTCTCAGGGTACACTAACGGCCGACAATCATGGCCGCGATCATCACGGTCGTTGTTTCACAATGTGGATGGCAGGAGCCGGCATTAAGCGAGGCTTTGAGTTCGGTAAGACGGACGATTATTGCTACAACATCGTTGAAAACCCGGTTCACATTCGGGACATGAATGCGACAATATTGAACCAGCTTGGGATCGACCATAACCGCCTGACCTTCCGCTATCAGGGGCTGGATCAAAAACTAACAGGAGCAGAACCAGCTGCTGTTGTTCAGGATCTGCTTGGTTAGCACCTTGATTGCCTGCAGCTTGTGATGTTGTGTGCGGAGCCGACTTGTGATTCGGACGGTTGCATGGCTTTGGCGAAGTCGCATTCTGGAAATGACTTTCGCGTTTGTATCTTCCGCAGGAAGCCGCGGGCTGTGCGCCTTCAGGGGCACGTTTGCTTAGCCCCATTAAACGCTGGATGACTGTCGATTTTCAGTCTCAAGTTCGATGATCGCATTAAAGTGCAACTTTCGCAAAGAAGCGGTCCAGCAGAGCAGCAAACTGATTCAGTTCTGAAGTCGTTGTGTTGGAAGCGTTAGTGTTTGATGCTGGGGGTGTGCTGTTGGTTGAGGTGTTCATGACTGACTTTCCTTGTGATTGAAGTTTGTGGCAATTGGTTGATATTTACTTCAGCGAAAGAAATGTCAGGTTGTTACACGATTGTCGCAGATATGTTCAGGGGCGATTGGGATTAGAACGGCGTCAGACATAAGCTGGCAAAAAACACAGCGAGTTGTTGCGATGGCTGTGTCTATGTCTTGATGTTATTCGATGTTCGGAGTGCAGATGCAGAAAGTTGCGGTATTTGTAGACGTTCAGAATGTCTACTACACAGTGAAAGAATCTTTTGGTTGTCACTTCAACTATCAGGCATTTTGGGACACTGTGACAGCCGATCGTGAAGTCGTTGGGGCGTTTGCATATGCCATCGATCGGGGAGATCCACAGCAGATCAATTTTCAGCAGATCCTGAGATCGATTGGTTTCGAAGTAAAGCTGAAGCCGTTTATTTCACGACGCGATGGATCTGCGAAAGGCGATTGGGATGTTGGCATTACTTTGGACATGATCGAAATCGGAAGCCAGGCCGATGTTGCCGTGCTTGTGTCGGGCGATGGCGACTTCGATCTGGTGGTGAAAAAACTGATCGAAGCGCACGCCGTTGACGTCGAAGTTTACGGTGCAGTTGGCTTAACGGCTGCATCGCTGATTAATGCTGCCACTCAGTTTGTGCCGATTGAAGGTCACTTGCTGCTATCGACATAACCTGCACTTTTGGGCGAAAAAAGTCTTAGACAAATTTAAACGCAAGCCTGATCTGATCTTTTGTTGAGTCAGTAACAGTCCTGTCGTCAGAATTTGAAAGATTGGCTATGAACGCGATCTTGTCTAAGCAGCAGTCTTCCACTGTCGTGAAGCAGTTTCGCTTGTCAAAACGTCTGAAGGTGTTGCTGACCGCTGGCATTCTGTTGTACGGATCGATCTACGCGTTCAAGTATTTCTGGCTTGAACATCCGATGGGGACAGGTCCTGCCGGGCCTGAGGTTTCGATCGCAATGTTCGAATCTGCCTGGAGCGACCGCGACATTTTGCTTGTTGGTTTGGGCGATAGCATCACGGATGGATTGGGGGCGATGCCGTCTTCCATGTCGTACTTCAATCGGTTGGTGCAGACTCCGCGCGACGATGAACATTCTGAAGTTTGCCTGTCTTCTGTACTGCCGAATCTTCGGCACGAAAACCATGCTCGCAGCGGGACAACGTCGATTGAAAACCTGGAATATTTAGTGCCAGATATCACTGTTCAGTCTGAATCAACGTTCGGGATCGTAGTGATGACAACCGGAGGGAACGACATTATTCACAGCTATGGAAGGCAGGCGCCGAAGGAAGGAGCTATGTATGGCGCTACACATGAACAAGCAAAGCTGTGGATCGAAAACTATCGACAGAGACTGGAGGCCACATTCGACGAGATCGAATTGAAATTTCCGGGTGGCTGCGAGATCTTTGTCGGAAACATCTACGACCCAACGGACGGCGTTGGCAATGCGGTAACTGCGGGGCTTCCGCGATGGCCGGATGCTCTGAAGATTCACGACGACTATAATTCAATCATCGCAGAAGTATGTGCCAATCGAACGAACGCGCATCTTGTTGATATTCATGCTGCGTTTCTTGGCCACGGCATTTATTCACGCCAGTTCTGGAACGAACACTATTGTTCTGAAGACCCAACGTATTGGTACTGGGATAATTTTGAAGATCCCAACAACCGAGGCTACGATACGATTCGACGCTTGTTTTTAAATAAGATCGCCAGTGTGATTCCCGCAAGGTTGCGGGAATCACCAACCGCACCGTGAACGCTCAGCCAGCATTGACAGGCTATTTGACCTATTTGATTCGGACAAGTTTCATCAGTCGGCCAGACACGTTCCAATCCTGAACGTACAGATTGCCGTCTTTGTCCCAGTATGATCCATGCGTGCCGCTAAAGATGCCTTCGATCCATTGTTCCTGAGGAATTCCGAAACTGCCTCCCAGCTTTGGATCGGGATTGTGACCGAGCACTGCCATGATGGTGTTGTTCTTGTTCAGGATGACCAGTCGCCCATGCAGGTCGGGTACTGAAACAAAATCACCCTGAATGGATGCAGATGTCGGCATGCCCAGGCCAGTGATCACTTCTTCGATGTAGTTACCGTCAAGGTCATAATGCAGCAGACGACCTTTGGGTTGATGATTGCGGTCGCAGATCAACAGGCGAGGCGGGTCGTATCGGGTGTCCAGCGTCATGCCGTGAGCAGTATTGAATTGCTTCAGGTCGTTACCTTTTTCGCCAAAATGCATCAGATACTTGCCAGACTTGTCGAACTTGAAAATATGATTACTGGCATAACCGTCAGACAGGAAGATGTCTCCATTGGGAGCAACTGTGATCGCTGTCGGGTTGAACTTTTTGAGTGCCAGGCCAGATTCCTCAGGGAAGGGCAAATGCAGAACGATGTCGCCGGTTTCTGCGCTGAATTTGATTCCTTCAGCGTTGGCATTGCGAGCTCCATAAATGAATTCGCCGTCGGCTTCATCGCGGATTTCCATGTCGTGGATGTTCGAATATTCGTCACCAAGAAACCGTCGAACGACCTTGCCATCGGGCGAAAAAACAAACACTCCCAGCTTGGCACTCGTATAGATGTTGCCCGCTTTGTCGATGACAACCGCTCCGTGGGTCGAGCCAATAACTGACTTTCCGTCTTCTCCCAGGCCCCAGCCAGGAACTGTGTCGAATGTCATCAGGCCGCAGCCCATGCGCACAGGTTGGACGGCGTCTGCAGCAAAGGTCGGGAATGAAACGCCAGCCACAATAGCGAAAGCGACCAGCATCGAAACGTGTTTCATAGTGTGTAATCCAATTCAGGTGAGAAGAAAACGAAGGTCTGCTAAGACACCTCAACTTACCGAAGAACGCCCATCACAAACCTAACAAGGGCTTCGCCCTTGACCCAGTGGCGTGGCACGCAGGCAGACTTAGAACGCTCGAATTGCCGAGCCGCTCCGTTGTCGCTACGACCAACATGCACGCACCGTGCGCGCTTTATTCTAATATAAGACTCTAACGACGCAGTGCTTCGGACCATTCGAGCTACCGCTCGGAAACGCCAAGTTGTCGCACAGGAAAAATGACTCAATGTGAATATGATTGCGGCTTCAAGAAGTCTAACTTTCTGGTTTTGAAGCGGCTTAAGTGATGGCCAGACTACTTGCAAACTTGAAAACGAATCAGTGTTCGCGCCTGGCTGCGATCGGGCAGTGGTGTTTAACATCTGGAACTCAGAGATGAGTTCCGGCGGTGACCAAGAAGTATCCTCTTGGCTTGTCCACTTTTCAAGCTGAACGCACTGTGATTGCTGTCTACAAGTATCAGTACACCACGCACTTCATGGGCTGGGGTGCGCCCATGGGGCGATATTGAAGGTTTCTCCCGGTTTGGAGGCGAACAGAGCTTTCAGTCGCTGCGTGTCATCATCTGGCCAGCTTGTTGGCGAAGTAACGGCAATCCATGCGTCGATGTAATTTGCCGGAGCATAGTTGTGACCATATCCGCTGGGCACGCTGGTTGCCATTGGCAAATCGAAAGCGATCTGCAGGCAGGTGATAATTGGATACCATTCCAGGTGCGGTGACACGTCCGGACCTCTTTTGCCGATCAGCCATTCAGGCTTTTGGAACATCAGATCGGGTGAGAAGAACACCATTGGATCGCTGGCGTACTCGATGTAAACGCTTCGCATTGGTCCCCAGTTTTTGCCCGTCTTCAGGGAACTTCCATCCTGCCCAGTGAACCGGACCATGGCTCCGTCTCGGAATTCCGGTAGCCATTCAGGGCTGCCGTCGTTTCTGCCTCTTGTAATGTTTGCCCACTGAGAACTCGGAAACGGGGGGCCACTCCAGACGGCTCCATGAATCGGATCTTCAAAGATCGTAAACAGATCGGCAGACACTTCAGATCCGAGAGCGCCAAGGCTGAGTCCCTGCAGGTAAAGTCGCGGCCGTCCGTCTTTCGGTAAAGTCTTCCAGTACCCATAGATTTCATCGAACAGAAGTTTTGCTGCTTCGCGAGAACGATTCGGATCAACGGTGATCGTTAACCAGCTTGGCAGGTATGAGTATTGCATGCTGACGATTGCGGTGTCTCCACGGTGCAAATACTCAAGCGGATCGACAGCACCCGGATCCAGCCAGCCTGTTCCTGTTGGAGTTGCAACGACCAACACCGAACGGTCGAAACCGCCAACGCGTTTCAGTTCTTCCAACGCAAGCTGTGCTCGTAGTTCCGGTGTTGGGCGAGACCTCAGGCCAACATAGATTCGTAGCGGCTGAAGTGTATAGTCGCCACAGAAGTCTGCGATCTGTTCGCGCGTCGGTCCGGCTGCTATGAAGTTTTTGCCTCGTCGTCCGATTGAATCCCATGGAATCAATGAGTCGCTGCTTCCGGATGCCGTGGTTATTGTTGGCTGCTCAACGCCCTCGTCGATGAACTCGTCCACTCGAGCGAAGAACTTGTCGGCAGAGCTAAGCAGGCTTTTGGCAAGCACACCGTTCACAACAAGTACCGACAGCAGCGCAACCAGAATAGTGCTGGCCACGTACGAGATTCGTTGTGGCAGAAAGCGATTCAGTTGACTTGAGAAGTACGCACCCACGCTGATCAGACGTCGAATTGCGGCAATCAGCAGTGCTCCAAAGGTGAGTGCTATTGCCGCCGTGCGATAAGGGTCTGCGCTTTCGAGTGGTTCCATCTCCATAAGTATTCGAATGGAATTTTGCCAGAACGTCATTTGCCTTAGAAAGCCAAAAAATACAACTGCCGCGCCGATTGCAGAGATGCGTTTGGAGATCCGTTCCAGTCTTTCGCCGGGCTTTGGCAGTTCCAGAAATTGCCACAGCCAGACAGAGAAGATGCCCAATCCATAGCCCACAGCCAGAGCGAATCCGGAAAGCAGTCCCTG
This sequence comes from uncultured Planctomycetaceae bacterium, assembly GCA_937916515.1. Lineage (GTDB taxonomy): Bacteria > Planctomycetota > Planctomycetia > Planctomycetales > Planctomycetaceae > Fuerstiella. The sequence continues at coordinate 15,917 of CALFSX010000085.1, forward strand.
AACGACGAAGTGTCGTGGCAATAAGGACGGAGTCACGGAGGCGGAAAAGAAAAGTGTGGCAAACACAAGACCGACAAAGGAAAACGACTGCCAATATTTAGCTGCCCAGACTGTGGTTCGTTGCCGAATGGAATTTTTTGTTTCGTTCATTGGCGTACTGTAGTCGATTCGCAAACAATTTCTTTCCGGAAGCCAATGATGACTTCGGCATGTTACCGCAACCATTGAGTGTTATTGCTGCATGCGCATGGAAAAAGCGGTGAAGTGTTACCTTCACCGCTTTGCATTCTTTTGTCTTTGGCCTTTGATACGCAACACATATTCGTAGAGAACATGTTGAGTATTCAGGAAGGCTTCAGGTTTCGAATGGCTTAGTAGCGACCGCCGCCACCGCCGCCATATCCACCACCGCCACCTCCGTAACCGCCACCTCCACCGCCGTAACCACCACCACCGCTGCGTGGTTCGCGTGGTCGCGCTTCGTTCACAACGATCTGACGACCATCGAGGTCAGAGCCATTGAGAGCTTCGATCGCTTCATCACCACCAGTTGCCATTTCAACAAATCCGAAACCCTTTGATCGTCCAGTCTCTCGGTCTGAGATGACCTTCGCAGAAGTCACGGTTCCGAATTGAGCAAAAGCCTGCTCCAGGCCTTCAGACGTTGTGCCCCAAGCGAGGCTTCCTACAAAAATATTCTTACTCATCACTTACCCCGAGCTTTACAGCTCAAAAACCACAAATGCACTACCTTCACAAACGGCAGCAAAAATCCAGCCTCGCTGACACAACCAGTTGAATATTCAACCATGCCAGACAGCTGTCTTCCATGCCTCGTCGAACTTGTTACCGTAATCGTTCGGAATGCATTCCTTGCGAAGAAGGTTTGCAAAACAAGTTAGCCAGAGATCGCCGAATACCAGACGCAAGAGCGAATGGCAGCCGGCTTGAATTCCGCATGCAGAATTCACAACGAGTCAGCTTGCCAATGACTTTACGAATTCGAAATCGGTTTCGCAATACGTAGTATGAATGAACGTGCCTTCAGACTGTTTTTTTGTGATTTTTTTTGTGGAGGCGGTTGACGACCTCTCTTCTTTTGTCTCATCCAATCGCTGTCTGCATTAGACGATAATAAATACTGCCCTATGAATACTCCCAATGTTCCGCATTCGTCCGGTAAGAGCCTGGAATTGAACCTGCTGATTCAGAGTCGCCGGTCGGTGAAGCCTGAGCAGTTTTCGGGGAAACCTGTTGACGATGAACTTGTTTGGGAAATGCTGCAAAATGCCAATTGGGCGCCGACTCACGGCATGACGGAGCCATGGCGTTTCTTTGTCTATTCGGATGCCGCCCGGATGGAACTCGGCAACCTGCTGGCTCAGATTTATCAACAGGTGACTCCCGCCGAATCGGTGAAGCCTGCCAAAGCTGAAAAGTTTCGTGCCAACGCCGCACGGTCTTCGCATTTGATCGTGATTGCGATGAAGCGTCAGCTGTCCGGAAAAATTCCAGAGGTCGAAGAAATTGAAGCCGTGGCGTGTGCTGTCCAAAACCTGCACCTGACCGCCACTGCTCTGGGAGTTGCCGGTTATTGGTCATCAGGAAACGCGATCTGCAGCACGCAGCTTCGTGACCATCTGGGCCTTGCCGAACGCGACAGAGTGTTGGGGCTGTTTTATGTCGGCTATCCGCAAGGTGAACTGCCTGTCGGAACAAGACGACCGATCGAAGATAAAGTCGTCTGGCAGAATGGTCAGGCTTCAGGGAGTTGAGTGTTTGCGGCGGAACGTCCCTATGGCAATCTGAAGGTGCAGGTGTTGAATGCGAGTTTCGATCCGATGTTCAGCCACTCAGTCTTCTTTACGCCTGATGGTGCCGTTGTTTGTGTTTGTGAACCTTGTCGCTGGAAGTGGCAACTGTTTAGCTCAGGAAACATGGCCTGCTGTGAGAGGGCCTTCCTTTGACGGGCATGCTGATGAAGTGGCACTGGCGAGTGAATGGCCAGAACAGGGGCCACCCGTTTTGTGGGTGCGGAAACTGGGGCAGGGCTATTCTGCGTTTGTGGCCGAAGGTGGGCGAGTCTTTACGCAGTCGCAAAATATGACGGGGCAATTTGTGTATTGCCTGGAAGCAGACACCGGCCAGACCATTTGGGAATATCGCTACGACTGGCCGTATGAAGCCGCAGGCGTTTACCCGGGCCCCAGATCCACGCCGACATTGTATAAAGGAAGTGTCTACTTCACTTCGCCGGATGGTCTGTTGGCATGTCTTAGTCAGTCCAGTGGTGAACTAAAGTGGTCGGTGGATTTACTTGACACATACGGCATTGAAGGGTGCGATTTTGGATATGCCTGTTCGCCGACCCTGGTCGATAATAAGGTGATTTTGCCGGTTGGTGGTCGCGACGCCGGTGTCGTTGCGTTTGATTCTGCGTCGGGCGCAGAATTGTGGCGATCGACCAGCGAACCCGCGAGTTACACACCTGCGTTGCCGATTGAAGTGAACGGAGAGCCATTGGTTGTTTGCTATATGCAAAACAGCCTGCTGATTCTTAACCGAGATTCAGGGCAGCTGAAGCGACGGCTGGATTTGTCAAGCGGCTATGACGAGCACTCGGCGTGGCCGATCTATCAGGAACCGCTTTTGTGGCTTTCTGCGCCGTTTAAAGCCGGTTCTTATGCTCTGGATTTATCTGCGCTGGATGACAACACTCAGGAACTTCGTCGGGCATGGACGACACCGATGATGTCCAATGATGTCTGCTCCAGCGTTTGTGTCGACGGCTACATTTATGGATTTGATATCTTCGATGTTCAGTCGAAAACCCATCGCCCATCACGCGGGATTTTTCGATGCATGGAACTGGCGACCGGTGCGGAGGCGTGGTCCAACGGAACCGGAAAACCTTCCAGAAGTGCCAACGCAGAATTGGCCGCTGGTGAAATCGGACAGTGCGGAATTATTGCCGCTGATGGCAAGTTGGTAATTCTTAACGAACTTGGAGAACTGATCCTGCTGGAAGCTAATCCGAAAGAATGCGTCGAACTGGCTCGCTGCTCCGTTTTGAAGGGAGAACTGACGTGGACGGCCCCTTGTCTGCATCGCGGTCGGCTTTATGTCAGAAATCAAAGTCAGGCGGTGTGCGTTTACATTGGAAGTGAATCTGAAACGCCAATTGCGGCAACTCAACGAACGGGTGACCTGGCTCAGCGTCAATATTACAACCTTGCCGCTTTGATTCTGGCGGTGGAGCCGGAGTATGCGTTTGATATTCCTCACCAACGGTGGTTGATTTTGTGGTATGTCACTGGATTGGTGATTCTGATACCGGGACGACTGTTGGTGGGGTGGACCCTGTCACGATTCAGGTGGCACACTGAATCAGTGGGTGACTTTATCCCTGCTGGTGTGTTTGTCGCGGCATTTATACCGGGAGCGATTGGCACAACGCTGTTGGGATGGTTGACCGGCGAATTTGTATTCACGTGGCCCGTATGTTTGTATGCCGCGTTGGAATATGTCGTGGCAAGTCGTGCGGTGGCATTGGAAGATGGGAAATCGGCAGGCGAGAAATGTGACCTGAAATCGGCGTTGATTCGCCGGTGGCCGCTATTTGTGTTTTTAAGTGTTTGTGCGGGCTATTTTCTGATCTGTCGTCGGTTAAGCCTGGTCTTTGAATGGGCATTTCTGATCGGATTTGTTGGAGCATTACCAATAGTCTGGCTTGCCAACCGATTTCGCCCGAAACGGGGCCGCCTGCTTGTCTTACATTTCATCGCCACGACTCTAATCGGCTTTAGCGCATTCTTCGGCGCAACCGTCGTTTTTCTGAACTCCCGCTATTGAGTGGTTCGTGAAAGGGTGCGCGAGGCCGTGACGGGAAATGTCAAAGCGTGCGGTGAGTCCTGCATGCAATTGACACTCGGCCCCAGGATTAAGCTTCCCGGTTTGCTCCATGCCGAGCGGTCGGACATGTCAAAATCTGATGAAGACTTTCCGTTGTCCTTTCCCATGTTTGATCCCATCGGCTTGTTCAATTCGGCTTGTTCAATTCGGCAGGGTCGCGTATTGGCGTCCTTCAGCAATGGCGATGTGGCTGTCGGATGGAACGTCGCTGAAAGTTTGGGTTCTACCTGATGGCCAATTGATTTCGATCGCTTCAATCACTTTGTGTTGACCAATTCCAATTTGTATTTGCCGCTGATTCGTGCATTGATAGCCGTCACCACCTGTCAGTTGGACTGTCTGAGTTCCGTCTGGTGTTTTGACTTTTACGATCGTGCCAATGGCGTCCCGTGCATTTTGGGTTGATATAAGCTGAATTATAAGGAAGTGATTTCCATCTGTGTTGGATGTATTCGTCAGTACGAAGGAGGGTTCGCGCAGCAGTCCGACTGCCAGGTCTGGACGGCCATCACGATTCCAGTCGATTTTGGCGACAGCTCGTCCTACAAACTTCTGCCGACTCCACTGGCCGATGATATCGCTGTTAAGCTGCTCAAATTGAGAACCCGTCCATTCAAACATATGAGGTTGCATTTGAAAGGCCGTGCCTTGCCGACTTTGGTCAGACGTGTGACCGTTGGCAACAAAAAGTTCCTGTCGCCCGTCAAGATTTGCATCCAGAAACTGAGTCCCGAATCCAAGCACAGGCAGACTGGCATCCTGCAAGCCCAGTTTTCGAGTCTGATCTTCATACAGCCCCGGCGCAACAAGAGAGTACAAGGTGTTGGACTCGTAAAGAAAATTTGTCACGAGCAGGTCGATATTTCCGTCTTGCGTGCAGTCTGCGACTGCAACGCCCATGCATGCCTCAGCCGCGCCCGCCGCGTTAAAAGCCAGCCCCGCCACTGCGGCGTTGTCCATTAATGACAAAGGTGTCGTGGAATTGGATGTATAGAAAAAGTTTGCCACAGTATCGTTGGCCACAAACAGCGACAGGCCACCACTGCCTGATCGAAACGCCGCAACTCCCAGCCCTCTCCCTGCTGCTGGTGGTGGTGTAAGAAAGCTTGCTGTTTTGTCTTGATATGATCCGTCGCCAGTGCCCATTAAACAGCGGTCCATTGCCCCGGGGTAGTCATACGGAGTACACATCGCTTGCTGCTCATCACCGCCACTGCATACTCGAGTGAATACGTCGTGGCCGGTAAGATAGTTCACGTCGTACAGGTCTGGTATAGAATCGCCGTTCAGGTCTGCAATCAGGCAACTGGCTGTCCATTCCGGCGGTGCGTCTGTCACGTTGACAGACGCGGCGGAGAACGTCCCGTCACCATTGTTCAGCCACAGGCTATTGGCTCCGATCGAAGCGATGTATGCATCCGCAAAGCCGTCGTTATTGATGTCGCCGGCGGACACTCCTGTACTAAAGTCTTTTTCGTGCCCGAATCCTGCGGCTTGTGAAACATCATCAAAGCGTTCACCGCGAAGATTGCGAAATATCGTGTCGTGGTAAAGCGTTTCAGTCGCCGGGGCATTGGGAATTGTGGTGCCCTGCGTGCAAAGTAAATCTGCATAGCCATCGTTGTCGAAGTCAGCAGCTGCCAGACCGCCACCACCAAATTCCAGCATTCGATGCGTGGTTGTGATTGCCCCTGGCATGTATTCGAATTGAAAGCCGATGTCTGCGGCCTGCATTCGAAAAGCGACATTGTCTGACCTTAGTGAACCGACTGGTTCAGCAATCTGTGGCTGCGTCGTGGGCATGGGGTATTCGGATAAATCAAGCTTTGCCGCAAGGTTGAATTCTTCGGCCGTCAGTTGAAACTTCAGATCCGGTAACTGCTCCGTCATTTCCTTAACCAATTGCTGCATGCTGTCATTCTGTGGAGCCTTCTTCACTCCAATTCTTCCCCACGCCAGCGCCTCCCAATATCGACCGACGGATCGAAGCGCGGTCAGCATGTCAAGAAACTCCTGCTCGTTCGGATCACGATCTGCCATCAGCGCCTGATGCTGCAGGTCTCGCAGATCATTCAGCAGTTGAACTCGCTGAAGCAATGGTTCTGCAAGCTGGCTTTCATTTACTGAAGTCAGGCTTCTTGCCAGTTGATGCATCGCTGGCAGGGATTCAGGCCGACGTCGTGAAGCTTCCCAGGCGCAACGCACCGTTGATCGAACATCTCCCGCTGCGTCCGCAAGCTCCGCAAGAATCAGCCAGGATTCAGCGTCCAGTTGCGACATGTCCAGTTCGGACTGCCATTTCCTCAGGCGTTGGGTTTGACCATTGCTTAATAACTGGCGGCCCATCCATCCGGTGAATTCAGCAGGCAAATGGCCGAGTTTCTCCGCAGCTTCCAGCTTCTCAAGAGCGAGCTTCGGCTGCTGGCTGGCAGCGGCTGCGGCGGCCTGGCCGAACAGCGGGTTGGGATCGCCGGAATCTGCGTCGATCGCGGCCTTCAGCATCTGTGGGTCATTCAGTAATCCGGACTCCCGCGAAAGCAGCATTAACAGATCAGTTTCCTGTTCGGCAAGAATCAGCCGCAACACGCAAGGGATTGCTTCCGAGCGTCGTCCGCACATTCCCAACAGCCGAGCATAACCATCATTGGCCGTCACGTTGTCTGGATCAATCTGCAGAATGCCCCTGTATGTCTTTTCCGCATCCCTGAAGCGGTATAGCTCATAGTGCAGAATATCGGCTGTCAGCATCTGAGCTGTCAGCCACGCTTTTTCGTTATCAGCCGGAATGTGACTCAAATAGTCGACTGCGTCATCGTAGGCGTTTCTAGCAACGGCACACTCCGCTGCGAGTAACCAGGCGTCAGCCAGATGCGGCTGTGTCAGCGTGATGGGGCGAACCAGGGATTCGGCTGCGTTAGCATCACCGCGAGCCAACAGCAGCCGTGCCTTACGAAGTGATTCGTGCGGACTGTCTGGCGTATCGCTGGAAAATGAGCAGCCTGGTGCTGTCAGCAAAGTCAACAGCAGAACCGCAATCGCATTGATCTGAACTGTTGTGCGGCTGCTCAAAAGGTTAGATCCCGTATTTGATGAAGACAAAAGAGCGAGAGGTCGCGTCAAACAATCTGAAATGGAACGGTTAAGGCTGAATCACAACCGGAAGTGAGCGAGATTCATGTTTTGTTACACAAGTGGCGATGGGCTTTCCTTCCACGACAGTCACTGTGCAATCCACCGGAAATGATGCAAGTTCAGAAACACTCTTCGATGGCCAGTGAATCTGGACGCTGTCAATCATTGTCGTTTCAGCCAGACCAAATTGAAGCAGTCGTTCGTTGCTGGCCATATATCCGTCACCGGCAGTTAATTGTCGAGTCACATCCTGACCTGAATATTTGATGGTAACTTGAGCTCCAATGGCGTCACGTGCGGTTGTTGAGGCGATTAACCGGAAACTGACACCGTGTCCGCAGGACTTCGTTGTGTTCTTCAGCACTGACACACCTGCATTGATATTGGAGACAATAAACTCCGGCATTCCGTCCATGTTCCAGTCCACTCTGGCCACGCCGCGTCCCAAATACATTCCGGAAAAATACTTACCAGCCTGAGTTGCTGGCAGCTCTTCGAAGCGTCCACCGACATTGTGAAAAAACTGAGGCCGTTGATGGTAGTCTCCACCGAACTCTCGACCGTCATCGACGTGGCCATTCGCGACAACCAGGTCCGGTCGTCCATCAAGGTCGGCGTCGAGTGTCTGAGTTCCCCAGCCAGTATAAGGCAGACTAACAGACTGCATGCCAGTAGCTCTGGTTGTGTCAACAAAAAGGCCAACAGTATCCTGAAGGTAGACAGTGTTGGATTCGTCTTGAAAGTTCGTAACGAACAAGTCCAATAGTCCATTTCCGTCCAGGTCGTCTACTGCAATGCCCATACACGCCATGGGTAGCCCCTGATCATTCAGTGCCAACCCGGTGACCATTGCATCATCGCTTAATACGATATTCTCCGAGTTGTCCGCCGGACGACTCTTGAGCATAAAGTTCGCGACCTGATCGTTGGAAATGAACAAAGAAGGACGCCTGTCTGAAGCTGTTTCAAACGCGACAATTCCCAGTCCTTTTGAATTTACTTGCGGCGTCGCTTCGTCAATCGGGCGAAAGGTGCCATCCCCCAGATTGATCAACAGGCGATCCGGGGAACCATCGAAAACGCTGGGTGAGCATGCTCGATCACGGCAGATCTTCGTATACACATCGTCACCCATCAGGTAATTCACGTCATACAAATCCGGCAGGCTATCCGCATTCAGGTCGCACATCAGCACACTTGCTGTCCACTCCCGATCACTGAGTGATGCCTGTTCACTTACGTCGATAAACGTTCCGTCTCCCTGATTCTGGTAAAGACAGTTCTTTCCGACATTGGCAACGTACAAGTCAGGAAATCCATCGTTTTGAAAATCACCGACAGTGCACCCCTGTCCATAGCCGGCAATACGTTCTGCAATGGCACTTGAACGATCTTCAAAACGATCTCCGTCGAGGTTTCGAAACAGCGCATCATGAAGGCTTGACGTTTGTTCGGGAGAGTTTCGTCCACTTTCCCATTCGACCCCCTGTGTCAAAAACACGTCCGGCGAACCATCCATGTCAAAATCTATGATACCGACGCCGCCGCCGGTCTGTTCAAGCACGCGCACTCCTTTTGTGGCAGGGTCGTCTGCGTTGAAGTACTGAAAGTCAATTGCAGCAGTATCTTCAAACTGAATAGACACCGGTAATGTTGCCTTCATCCGCGCGACACGATGCTGCTGCGAAACATCTGCGATCAGTTGGTGTAAACCAGGCACGTCACTAACCTGGCGTCCTGCTGAAGGATTGACGGCGGGGGCAATCCTTGGAAGTTCCGGCTGCAGGCTTTTAGACAGCCTGCTTAAGATAGCGTCTGGCCAATCTGAATCGGGGTATTGTCGGCGCGCCTCAACGGCCCATGCACACGCCTCCCAGTTTCGCCCAAGTTGCTCCATGAGCTGAGTTACTTTTCTGGCAGCTGCTTCGTCTTTCCCGTCCGATGAAAGAACGTGATCAACCTGTTGTGATACGTCACCCAGTAGGTTGCAGTATTTTATGACCGAGTCACGGTCTGGATCCTCGGTCGCGGCCAGAACCTGGGCCAGGGCGCAGTAACCTCTTCGATGAAGCGATGCTCTTATGACAGACTGCCATAAGCAGTCGGCTGCAACGGAAAGGTTTCCCTGTCGACGTGCCCATAAGCCTCGCACATACCAGATGTCCGGCGATTGTTCTGCAATGGCTGGTAATGCCTGGTGCCAGTCCAGAAAACGGCCAGTATCCGGTAGGTCGACCAAAAGCTCGCCAAGCATGGCCTGGGCCGAAACCAGTCGTGGGTGTTCATTCACCAGGGGCCGAAGTTGCTCAATCGCCCCAACTTTTCCTTCATGAAAAGAATCAGCAGCAACAGCCAGCCGAACATGCAGCCCACTGGGATTTCTCTCGACACATCTTGCCAGCAGGTCTGGCTGACGAATTTGACGGCTTACATCTGCAGCCATGCCCAATTCGCGGAAGGTCGCGTCGCCACCTTTAATCAAGGCGAAGAAGTTGTCCAACGCCTCCCAGCGTCGGTTCGTGAGCGACAGCAGCAGGGCCATGCGACTGTTGGTGACCCCGTTTGCGGGGTTCAGGCTAAGAACCTGCCGATACAACTGCTCAGCAGATTCCAGCTCCCCAAGCTCCTTGTACAATTCTGCAGCCGAAAACAGAGCCAGCTGTCCGTCCTCAGTAGAATCGTCCTTAGCTGCCGCCAGATAGTACGGCAGAGCCTGTCGCAGCCGGCCTTTCCTGGACGCCACCTCTCCGATAATCAGCTGGCTGGCCTGCCACTGCTTCGAATCGGGGGGGATAGACTTCGCAAGACGTTCGGCCTCTGCAAGATCCTTCCCCACCAACGCCAGCCGTGCCAGCCGAAGAGACTCGGCTGGCGGCGTGGACGGCGAACCTGATTGGAAACATCCCGATCCCAAAAAAAGAACAACAATCGCTACTGCAACAATAACATGTTTGTGCGATCGCATGTTGGAATGACATTGCCTTTCACACAGCAACATGCCGCTATTTTATCTCCAGAAGAATGTCATTGTCGCCGCTGGACTTCACCTCGGCAGTCAAAGGTGTGGTCGTTGAAGAAGAATATTCAGGCGGCACCAACCCAGCTCCTCCGGCCGCACTTTCTGCTGAGGCTGCACTGTGGGAGTTTGAATCGGAATAAGCCTGTTCGTGCCCGTCATCTCCAGCGTCAGCGGATTCTGTGCTGCTTGCTTGCGTTGGAATTGGTTTGGATAAAACCACTTTGTAGCTGCCTGCAGCCGCACCATCACCGTAGTCATATGTGGTCAGCACAAACTGTCCTTGTGCATCCGTTCGCCCGATTGCCGTTGGTTGCCCCTGTTCTGTTGGAGCAAACGCCACTGTTGCGTCCGCCAAGGGGGCCCCAAACATAGTCACTTTGCCTTTAGTTAAAAAAACGGGCTTACCACCCGAGGCTCCGCCGCCACCACATCCGGCAGCGATCAGCAGGCTAATCATCAATAGCCCATAAGAACATCGACTCATTTTCTACATTCCTAAATAAAGGGCGGACCACGAAAACGTGATCCGCCCAGAGTAACTCTTATGACGCTTCAAGCCAACTAACGCCTACCATTCGCCAATTACTTCTCCGGACTGAATACTTCCCAAGGCACCAAACACACCATAAGGGCTTGGTGATCCACCGGTTAGCGGTGCAGCGGCCAAGTTGCCAGAGTCGATGTTTTCGCTCACAAAGCGAACAGAACCATCGCCCAACAGTACCTGAGCACCACCAGTGTGATGGCTGGTCATTGACATGATACCGTCTCGGTCGTGCTGATTATCGTTACCGTTCTTGCACGATGGAGAATTTGGCGGCAGAGTTGTGTGGCATCCGGTAAATGGCGGTGACCCGTCATACGCACGAACTCCACCAAGTCGCGAACCAGTTCCGTTCCCCAGACTGGTGTATCTGCCATTCGAATCGACAGAAGCCTTGCACAAAGCAGGGTTATTACGACCACCATTGGGCACGCTTGTCGTAGTAGCTCCGGTCAGGATGCTGTCGGCATTTTGCTTAGCTTTGATGCGTTCGCCCATTGCGATGGTGTTCGACAAGCCATCTGTGACGTCTCTAAACCGACGTACTCCTCCGCGACCATTGCCCTGCTGCCCCATGAAGAAGCCTCGGCTTCGGCCACCGTTGCCAGCCCATCCTGGGTTTGAGTCCCAAGCATTGTCGCCATAACAGAACATGTAGTTCGTTGTGGCCTTCCGTCTTTCAGCAGTGTGTACACCGTCACCATCAGATGGGCACAACAGATTGTTCGTCTGAACCAGAATGTTGTTGACTCCTCCGCTCCAAGGTGCATTTGCACCACCAGCATCCATTAACGCTGATGCCTGCTGGTACGCTGGCGCTTGATCGATGTACGGAAGCAGACCGAAGTGTCCACTAAACCGCCGGTAAGTTGCTCCAAAGGCACCCGTGCAACCAAAAGGAGCGGTGCTGAACACATCATGATAGTTGTGAATCGCCAGACCCAATTGCTTGAAATTGTTTTTGCACTGAGTGCGACGGGCGGCTTCGCGAGCCTGCTGCACGGCGGGCAGCAATAGAGCAATAAGGATCGCAATAATCGCGATCACAACCAGCAATTCAATAAGGGTAAACGCCTTGCGCTTACTACTACGGAGATGTTTCATGAGCAGGTCTTTCTAAGAACAAAACAAAAAAACGGACTTCTAGTCATCTTCGTCCACCAGTGTATCAGAATTTTAAGGCAAAAGGGAATGGTGGACAGATTGACCAAGCAGTCAAAAGCTAAGGTGCAGTCAGGTAAATGTCAACATTATTCGGTCGTTTGCCGCCAAATGTGCTCTTGTACTTCGCCAGAACTTGATTCCAGTTTAATCAGAGTCGCCCGGCATCTGGAATAACACCGGAAAGACAATCGAACTTTTAAACCTTGCTGAGTTCATTTGCGGTCCATTCGGTGGTTTGGCGCTGGTACTGCACTGGTTCAACTTCAAAATGAAGCAGACTGGAATTCCATTCTCGTGGTATTGTTTTCTACTGGCTGTGTCGGTTGCGAAGATCGGATGGTTTTGTCCTACTGGTGATGTATCTGACACCTATCGTCCTTCCGCGGCAATTGCGGCTCGGGTCCAGAAATCGGCCAGTTCGATTAAGCCCAGCTCAGCATATGAGTGCGCGAGTTCTACGCGAACAGTGACGTTTAATGGGTCTTTCGCTGCGAGTTCTTCCATTTCATGAATGCTGACTTTCTTATCCAGTAGAAGCCGATGCTGTGCGAGGGATTTATTCGCAAGCTCTTTCTCGCCATTTCGGGCGTAGGCTTGTCCTAATTGGTAGTGAATTTGTTCGTCTGATGGCGAAAGTTCGACGGCTGTTCTCAGGATTGTAATTGCCTCGGGAAGTCGCTTATTGGCGATGAGGTAAGTACCACGCAGCAGGAGCGCTTCAGTGTCATTGGGTGAGCTTTTCAAATATGACTCCAGTACTGAATCTGCTTTTGCGTCCAGCCCTTCCTGGATAAGAAGTTTTGCGTACAGTGTTGGGGCTCGTTGACCTATGTCAGGCCAATCCGCAAACACTCGGTCAAATTCTCTACGTGCGTCGGCCGTTCGGCCAAGTCGAACATAGGCCTCTACCAGATTGATGCGAGTTTCATGGTCTTGCGGGCTACAGTGTTCCAACAGTGTTTCGGTCGCTGCAGCGAAGTTTTCCCAGCGACCGTGATTGCGATGAACAAGCGAGATGACTCGCAGCGCAGGTACGTCGTTGGGCGAAATCGTCAGAAGTTCGTTGCAATGAGCGAGGGTATCGACGTCGCGCCCAATGTCGAAGCGAATTGTCACGGCCAATCGGAGG
>CALFSX010000086.1 GCA_937916515.1 uncultured Planctomycetaceae bacterium
TCGCTCAGGGCCTCTTCTTGAAATTAAGTCCACCTAAGTATCCTTGAACAGAACCGCTAGTGCAACCATTCGGCCCATGCCTGTAACCATTTTTGCCCTCGTCCGAAAACTCGCAGTGTCTATTGGCAATCGATAGGTTTTAGCGCATTCTTTTCTGGTTGATTTCCGCAGTATCCCAACCCGGTTGTGCATTTCGCTTTGAATCAATCCTGAATTGATGAGTGATTGTGTAACAACTGCCGCGACATATCGCTTTGGCAGTTATCAACACACTTTCACACACTGTTCAAGGAGCAATCACGATGCCTCGAATTTTTCTTTTGGCCGCAGCTGTTTTCGCAATCGTTAATGCTCACGCGAAGGCCGACATTGACTGGTTTCTGACAGACAGTGGAACGTTGTTTCTGGACAGCAACGAACGTGGTGTCGACGAAACGATTACCGTTCACACTTTTAAAGGGCGGATCTATGCGTCTCATCTGCCATCGGGAACCACGACGCCTTTATTCGACGCCAGCGAAGTGACAGGTTTGTATATCACCGGTGACGCTGATGATGACACGATCACCAACGATACAAACCTGTTCTGCTATATGGACGGAGGCGACGGGGACGACACGTTGATTGGCGGAAATGGCATCGACATTCTGTTTGGGAATAATGGTCGAGACCTGCTTCGAGGACGAGGAGGCGATGATACTCTGAACGCCGGAAATGACCTCGACGAAGTAGGCATGTTCGGTGGCCCCGGCTTCGACCTCTACATGCTGCCCACATTCTACATGCGGTTCGGTAATCTGCTGTTCAACATGTCCAACTATGGAATCACTCAGGAGTACGATCAGGGCATCGCAATCTGGGGCAATGATACGGTTCAGAATCGGCAAGTGATTCTGAACTAGAGCAACTTACAAGAAAATGTAGACGGTTCTGGCTCGCGGCCAGGAACGGATCCCAAGCCGTCAGCCCCGAATGGCAGTGCCGTTCGGGGCTGGTCCAATGGATCGATTCGCTTTGAGTACATGGGGCTGCAGGGTGCTCTGAGGGCTGATGCCCTACCGCTCGCCTTTTTTTGGGATGCGTTTGTGTCAGGTGGATGGCACCGTCTTGGTGACTTCGTACTCGGGGAACGCGGCAAAGGAGTTTTTCAGCCAACGATCCCTGTAAATGGGTGGCCTTCGTTTTGGTCGACTCGTTCAGGGCGGCCTTTGTCGTAGTACACGACTTCTCGGTGGTTCATTCCCAATAGCCACATCACGGTGCTGTGCAGGTCGTGGACATGCAGGCGATCTTCAACGGCGTGCAGGCCTAGTTCGTCCGTGGAACCAATTGTTTGGCCACCTTTAACGCCTCCACCCGCCATCCACATGGTGAAGCCGGTCGGATTGTGGTCGCGACCGTCGCCTTTTTCGCTCATGGGTGTACGACCGAATTCTCCGCCCCAGATCACCAGCGTGTCTTCCAGTAAACCGCGTTGTTTCAGGTCCTGCAACAAGCCTGCCACACATTTGTCGGTTTGCTTGCACAGGTAGGTGTGATTCTTTTCAATGGCGGAATGCGAATCCCATTTACTGCCAGCTCCGTGATACAATTGCACAAAGCGAACTCCACGTTCAACTAAGCGTCTTGCGAGAAGGCACTGGCGACCGAAGGTTTCCGTGATTTTGTTGTCCATGCCGTACAGCGATTGCGTTTCCGCTGTTTCTGCGGAAAGATCGACAGCTTCCGGTGCAGATGATTGCATGCGAAAGGCGAGTTCGTAACCCGCGATTCTGGCTTCCAGTTCTGTTTGCTGAGGTCGTTCGGCGGCGTGGCGGCGGTTCAGGAAGTCCAGCATGCCAAGTTTGCGCTGTTGCGCAAATTCGTTTTCATTCTTAGGGCGAGTAAGATTTGAAATGGGATTGCCGGATGTGTTAAACGCGGTTCCCTGGTACAAGGCCGGCATAAAACCGGTGCCCCAGTTACGATTCCCGTTGACGACGGAGGCGTTGGTATCCTGCATCACCACGAACGCTGGCAGGTTTTCGTTAACGCTGCCCAGACCGTATGTCACCCATGCTCCCAGAGAAGGCCGTCCGGCAATGGGCGAGCCGGTGTTCATGGAGCAGACTCCACCCGCGTGATTGATGCCTTTGCTCCAGCAAGAACGAATCACAGCCAGTTCGTCGGCGCACTTTGCTGTGTGAGGCAACCAGTCAGAAATCCACAGGCCGCTGTCGCCATGCTGCTTCCACTTACGTTTGTCGGCCAACAGTGGTGAGTTGACTTCTCCCATCGCTGTGACGGGCTTTTCAAACGAATCCGGCAGCGACTGCCCGTGAAGCTGGCGCAGCAGTGGCTTCGGATCGAACAGGTCGATATGGCTTGGCCCGCCTTCCATAAACAGGAAGATCACGCTTTTGGCTGGCGTCTTGCGATGCGGAATTCCAGCAGCCGTTGCGCTGATATCTGCTCTGGTTTCGCTGGCCAGCATAGACGCCAAGGGCAGAGCTCCAAAGCCCATACCGGCTGTCGTCAGCATATCGCGTCGTGATTGAAAGCTATTCATGAGTGTGCTCGAATCAATCGATGTAAACGAATTCGTTGCAGTTCAACAGTACCTGGCAGAGTTCCGCTACGGCTTGTTCCAGCGGATCGACGGCAGCTTCTTCTGTTGAACGTAAGTTGTGCTGATTTGAGGTTGTGTCGGCCAGCGGAAGTTCGGCAGCATCGAAGTTCCAAAACGCCGTGGGCGAAATGGCTGCGATCGATGCGGAACTTAATACTTCGCCAAACAATTGTTCGATTGAATCAGCGGGCAGAGCCTTATTATAGACGGCCACCTGATCAACCTGCCCATCCCAGCGATGTTGCCTTTGTTTGGTTCGTCCGCCGACTGTGACTGGAAACTGGTTTGTCATTCCGGCAGCTGTTTTGAATTCCACTTCGGCGATTTCCAGCTTGCCGTACTGAACATTTAATGGCTTCAGGTAGAACTTTGCCACGGCCTTGCCGGTATCGGTTTGTTCGATGCTGACCGCCGCCAGATAGACCTGATTCAGTTCCGGTCGCAAATTCGACGCGACAACTTCGTAGCCGCTGTCTGTCACAACCTGCAGGATGAAATTGCGAGGTTTGAAGGCCGATTTTTCGCTGGTGACGCCGACCGCCCAGCCTCGATTGGCGTTATTGCTGTCCCACTGGGAAATTAAGGTTCTGACGGTTGCGTCGGCGTACAGCGAATCCAGCTTGAACATGCTGACCACGGTAAACGGAGCGGTCATTTTCAGAGTGGAGCCAACGGTTGCGACGGGCGCTGGCGACTTGTCTGCGATCCGCAGCGACGTTCCGGCGGATTCTGTTAACGAACCGAAGTTGTCTGTTTTAATGGTTTCATTTGGCTCAATCGATTCGTTAACTAACTGCGAGGCGATCGATGTTTCTTCCGCATCTGCACTGCGACCAAGTGCGATTTGAAACGCGGTATTCACAATCGTGTTCAGCTTGTGATTGTCTGCACGTGATTCAACTGTAGCGGCTTCGTCCAGTACTCGGCGAGCCATGGATGTCGACCGCTGGCGGACCCACTCGCCGTTCATCAGGTTAAGAGCCTGTGTGGGAGTTGTTGTGGTGCTGCGTTTGGGGATGCTGTTGAGGCCGTCGACTCCATCAAGCGAGCGCAGCAAAGGTTCCGGTGTGTTCCGCAGCACTTTCAGATACAGCGAACGTCGCAGGCTGGTGTGAGCAACAGACGGGCCGCCTTGCTCTGATTGCAGTTCGCTGGAAACCGTCAACATAGCGTCGCGAATTTGTTCGGCGTTAAGTCGTTTGACTGTGTATCGCCAGCGAAGCTTGTTGGCTGGATCAACTTTTTCAACATTGGCGGCGTCTGGGTGAAACGACGACATCTGCCAGGTGGCGGAATTCAGAATCTGTCGATGCAGCCACTTGATGCTCCAGTTATGAGCGATCAGTTCCGTGGCCAGCCAGTCCAGAAGTTCGGGGTGAGTGGGGCGTCCGCCCAGACTTCCAAAGTCGCTGGCGGTTTCAACAAGGCCCGTTCCGAAATGATTCTGCCAAATTCGGTTTACGATAACTCGAGCGGTTAATGGATTATCAGGGTTTGCGATCCAGTTAGCCAAAGCGGTACGTTGACCTGTGGAATTCGTTGTCGGCCGCACGTCAAACGGTGAAGAATCCAGAATCGAAAAGCCTCCTGCTGACACAACTTTACGATTAGGATTTGCTGCCAGGTGAATCGTTTGTGGTGTTGTGCCCAGATCGGCAACCGTCATTGCGACAGGAAGTTTTGCTGGTTCTTTGCCTGCCAGTTCGGCGATCTGTTTTTCCAGTTCTTCGATGCGAGTCTTGTCTTCGTCTTTAATTTTCGCTCGTTCCTGATCGAAGACGACCTGACGATCCACAAGGTCAGCCAGTTGAGCATCCAGCGGTGTGCGCTGGCCGATTGGCTTGGCCATGATTTGCTGAATGTCTTCCGGAAAGCGTTCGATCGCTCCCCTGGCTGCTTTTTGCATATACGGTTCGCGAATGTCGTGTAGCTGCTTTCGCAGGTCAGCAGCCTTTGCCAGCCACGCTTCGTATTGCTGCGAATAACGCTGACGGTCGATCAGATCAGCTGCTGGAATGTCGTCTCGCGGAACCATCGTGCCAAAGCAGGCTTGAAGGCGGAAATAGTCTTCCTGCAGAATTGGATCGAATTTGTGATCGTGGCAGCGAGCACACCCGACTCCCAAACCAAGAAACACTTCGCCCGTTACGTCAGTGACCTGATTCAGAATATCCTGCCATTGAGTTCGCGCGTCTCGCTGATTGTATTCGTACAGGAAAGTTCGCAGATAGCCGGTGGCTACCAGCGCTTCTGCTTTGTCGGGAGCGATCTCGTCGCCGGCCAATTGCTCTTTCACAAACTGATCGTAAGGCTTGTCGTCGTTGAATGCGTTGACGACGTAGTCTCGATATCGCCATGCGTCAGGTCGATAGCTGTCGGCTCGAAAACCGTCGGATTCTGCATAGCGAACGACGTCCAGCCAATAGCGCCCCCAGTGCTCGCCATAGCGAGGGTCGGCCAATAGTTTTTCAACCAGTTGTGAGTATGCCTGGTTGAATGACGTTGAAGGTGCTGATGTCGGTTCGGAATTGACTTCTTCAGAATTACGGTTGTTGCCGCTTGCGATGAATTCGTCCACTTCCTGAGGAGTGGGCGGCACGCCCAGCAGATCGAAGTATAGGCGTCGTACCAAAGTCGCAGCATTCGCAGCGTCGGCAGGTTGAATGTTGGCGGCTTCCAGTTGGGCGACCACAAAACGATCGATGCTGTTGTTCCCCCACGGCGAAGCACTGGCTGGTGGTGTCGGATGGGTGATCGGTTGCAAACTCCAGAAGTTCCGATCTTCGTCGGAAAACGCGGTGCCTGAAAGTCGCACAGACTTTCCATCCAGTTGCGGCCAGACTGCACCATCGGCAATCCATGTTTCCAGGTGAGCGATTTCTTCTGGAGCGAGCGGTTTGTCGGGCGGCATTTCGAACGACTGATATTTCACAGCATCCAGCAGCAGGCTTTCATCCGGTTTTCCCGGAACAGCGGCTGGCCCCGATTCTCCACCGTGCAGCAGAGCTTCCAGCGAATCCAAACGCAGTTCGCCCTTTTGTAAACTTTCGCCATGGCACTTCACACACTTCGAATGCAACAGCGGTCGAATGTGCGATTCAAAGTAGTGCAGCTTGTTAAGGTTGGAATTCGGTTCATCGGCCTGGACACTCATTGTCGGCCATTGCAGGCAAACACAGCTAAACAGAATCCATATCGGCAAAACCTGAAAGTCGGCAATGCGCGCGAAGGCCTTTGTGGGGGCGAGTGAAGTCATGGAAGGTTGGCTTAGCGATTAGGCGGGACAGAACGACTATTTAGTCTACTCAGAATTCGCGCCAATTGAACACCCGAACCTAAGTTTTTGTTTCTCAGCGCAGCGTCGATCAGTGGGAAGGTTGTTTGGGTGGGAATTGGCGAATCGGCGGAATAACCGGGCTTTCCGTGAAAGGACAGCTTTGCCAAGGCTTTTCACGGCTTGCAGATTTGGCCTATTTGGCGGTGGGTTTGCCAAACCCCGTGCGAGTGTCATTGGGGTTAAATACCCGAACCCGATTGCGTCCTTCGCCTTTGGCTTTGTAAAGCAGGGCATCGGCGGCGGAAATGAGTTCGTCGCATGTTGGGAAGCAAATGCCGTCGCTTTCAGCGACTCCCAGGCTGCAGGTGATGGTGATTGGCCCTGCCTGGGTTTGGAACGAGCTGGAAGAAATCGCCAGGCGAATTCGCTCCGCCATCCGCTCGGCTCCCTTCAGGGGCGTGCCGGTGCATGCGATTACGAATTCTTCGCCGCCAAAACGAGCCAACATGTCGTCTCGCCTTAGTTCCACGCGAACGCGTTCGCAAAGAATGCGCAAAACTTCGTCGCCCACAAGATGCCCGTGCTTGTCGTTGATTTCCTTGAAGTGATCGATGTCCAGAATGATCAGTGACAGATGCTGTCTGTTATGTCGACAGTTCAGCAATTCCTTTTCGATAAGAGGAATCAGATAACTGCGGTTAAACGCATTTGTCAGCGAGTCGCGAACCATCAATTCATGCACAACGGCATGATAGTTGGCCTCCTCGTCCATCGACGACATGAACTTCAGAATGCAGCCACCGATTCGAATCAGTTCTCCACCTTCCAGCGGCATTCGACCCCGTAGCAGCTGGTCGTTTACGAACGATCCATTGGTGCTGTTCAGGTCGGTCAGGAAGTAGGTGGCGTCAATCAGTTCAATGGCAGCATGAGCACGGGAAACGGCATTGTCGTTGATGGTGATATTACAGTTTGTGTCACGACCAATCACAGTCCGTTCACAGCCCAGCCGCATCAGTTCTGAATTGCTGCTCGCAGGGTAAATCTGTAGCAGGCAACCTTTGCCAGGTTCCACATTGGATGGCATCAGCAAGCTGAATGGATCGGTACAGGTGTCAGACGACGAGAAGCTGAAACCTGATTCGTTTTCGGAAAAGTCTACCAACGTCGGCCTCACTCGGATTTTCTTGAAGACTTCCGCGAACACGATTGTCAGATCAACGATCGCGTCGGCGTTTCAAGCGATCTTGTTCGTGCGCGTTCCTGCAAAAGCTCAGCTACATCTGTGTTATGACTACTATAGAACACCAAAGTGACTTCGTTGCCTTCAGTGTTAAAAAGTAGCTCATCGGTAAACGCTCGCATCATCACTAAACCGCGACCGCTCGCCAGCAGTTGATTTGGGTCCTGTGATCTCTTCATCGCAGACGCCGCGTCAAAGCCGCAGCCCTGGTCGGTTATCGTTAACCATACTCCATAGGGAGTCGCCAGTTCGGTGATCCGAATTTGACGGTCTTTCCAGGGTGCCTGTTGGCATCGCTGTTTGGCAAGTTCCGCAAAACGGGATGATCCGTCCTCTTTAAGATTGGAATCGAGTTCCAGATTGCCGTGATAAAAAGCGTTTGCCAGAGCTTCTTCAATTGCCATGCATATCTGCCCGGAACTGATGTTCAAACAGATTCCAAATTCATTAAAGGAACTCATCAGGCGGTCCCGTAACACGGCAACACATGACGGGTGAGTTTCCGCAACGATTTCCGCCAGACGCAATTCGACCGTGTCCAGTAATCGATCTTCAGAGAAATGATTGCCGCCGGCACTATGAATTCGAATTGACTTTCCCGGCTTCATGTCCGTTACCCTTGGCGATATACATCGGATTTTTTCTGCATTTTGCAATCAGTGTTGGTTGAACAACGCGACGCAACTCGCGTTCCAAGCCTAGCAGCGTGTCCGGATACCCGTTTCCCCCTGGATATCATTGATGAAATGG
>CALFSX010000087.1 GCA_937916515.1 uncultured Planctomycetaceae bacterium
ATTCCCATCACTCAATCGCCACACCACAACTCACTTACCGGACACGCTGCTAGAGGACCTGCGGAATCGATTATTTGTTTCCATGTGACACTCCTGCGATTGTCGACTCACAATCATTTCGGCTCTCAAAGACTCATTCGAGCAGCTCCATTTGGAACGTGCATCGCCAACTGTGACGCCTGCCATGGATTGGTCCTCCAGGGAAGGCAATCCGTGGACGCAAACTAAAAACTATTAGAGACAGATCAAATTCCATTACCCAAAGCGGGGGAGAAGCGGGAGATTTTCATCTTCGCCGCAGCATTCCCAACGCATGGGCTGTAGACACCGCTTCGCTACGATTCTCTGCTCGTAATTTCTGATAGATCAAGAAACCAAGACATGCACTGTAAATTGATTTCCGACAGAAAACAACGGCCTGGTGAGCCGAGATTTTGTGAACGTCAACCGCTGCAGCCATTAAGGTTGCTGATTTTTGACGCCTGAGTCGGGTTAAACGAATTCATGTAAGCCGCGTGCGGAATAAATAAAAAGAGCCCGTCGCACTCGCGACGGGCTCTTTGTGTTTCAGGTTACTTCAACGACGGTCTTAGAACACGTCCAGAATGAAGTGGTGGCCGCTGTGATACGGCTTTTCTGTGGGGTAGAAGTTGTACCATGACTTGTTGTACACCGGAATCTGCATTGACTGCGGATACTTGTGGTACATGTTGTTGTAAGTCTGAGGCTTCTGGAACGAATGTGGATAGTACACATACGGATAGTGATAGAATCTTTGCCAGTCGGCGGGCTGTCCTGGAGGAGCAGCCTGAACTGGATGGCCGGAGCCAGCCGCCGCAATCACGGCGATCACAGCAATCATCAGTAGTCGTCTTAACATCAGAAACCTCCGCGTTTCGTTACTGTTTCCAGCGTTTGCAAGATCCCTACGTTGAGATCGTTCACATTAAACCGCTGACGACGCCCCGCCTCGCGAACCGGCGCGACAACTTTACGTTGTCCGAAATCGCCCCCGGAAACAGTTCCGGTTCGCAAGGCTGAGTACGTCGCAAAACTCAGGCACTCGCCGGATAAAGGGCGGCGAATACCGGCACATCCTGCAGGTGACTGCAAAGAGTGCTTTCGTCTAACGAGAAGTTTCATCGGCAGTCAGACCTCGTTTCAATCACTACTTTCGGAAGAATCGTGAGAGTCGTTCTGACCGGCCCTCAGTACAATACGGGTAAACTCTGCCCTGCACGTGTCTTGTGTTATTTTTGTTGCTGCCTTTTGGCTAAGCAGCAGGTCGTCTTTCGTTGTGAAGTGGATCACTAAAGTGTTGCCATTGAAACCTGACAAGGGCTTCGTTCTTGCCCCAATGGCGTGGATGGCCGGAAGACATGGGGCGTTCGAACCGCTAAGCCGCTCAGTTGCCGCTCCTAACATGATGCGCAATGTGCGGGCATCATTTTGACTAACGCTCTAAAGAACTGATTCTGTTGTGAACGCGAACTTGACTTTTGATACCAGGTTTGAAAATTCCACGCCGACAATTCTGAAGCTTGGCGGCAGCTTGCTGAACGTAGCGGACCTTGCCGAACGTTTGGTGCGAGTCGTTGATGCGCACCAGATTTCGCGACCGTTAATTCTGGTTGGAGGCGGCTGTGCGGCTGACCTGGTCAGGCAATGGGATAAAGTCTTTCACCTGCACGATTCTGTGGCGCACGATCTGGCTATTCAGGCAATGTCGCTGAATTCAAAACTGTTCGCGGAACTGCATGCTCGTTTTGAACTGGCGGATTGCCTGAAATTTGCATCGGTCGAGGCACAGTCTTCAGTTGGTGAACGTCCAGGTGGAGGCGTTGGTTCGCGCGAGAACTCTTATGAGCGTGCCGGACGTGCCGGTGGACATGTGTTCTCCGCAGGCAGAGTTGTGTCTTCGCGGATCACGATCATAGAACCAGTCGCTTTGCTGCAGCAACTTGAACAGACTGTTTCCGAATCTGATCGGCTGGTGCGATCGTGGCGGGTCACGAGTGATTCGATCGCTGCGTGGTTGGCGATGCGTTTAGGTGCCCAACGACTGGTGCTGTTGAAGTCTCGGCCTTTGCCGGAATCTTACCAGCAGTCGCAAGTGCATGACGGCGACCCATCGCTGGAAGTACGTCATACGATGCTTGAACGACTTTCGAAATCGGAAGTCGTGGATGCTGCATTTTCGAACTACGCCAGCAACTTGCCACATCTCAGTTGGTGCAATTTGCGAGATTCCGGTGACAAAACATCAGCAAGTGAGCTCGTAGATGTGTGGTGACGCTGGAGCGGTGTACGAGGCCCGCCGAAAAGTCGCGAAGCCGTCAAAGATATTGCATCAGCCTTTGCGTCTTAGCGCATTTGCGTGAATCAAGTTTTCGTGACGGTTACTGATGCAATTACCGACACAGCTTCAGGCGTCAGCGATCTTAAGTAGCGTCTTGCCCTTGCGGCCCGATGTCGCGGCATGATTTACGGCATCGGCAATCTGTTCCAGCGGGAAAGCTGCATCGATTTCCGTTGCCAGCACTCCAGAAAGAATCAGCTTTGTGATTCGTCGTACCAGACGTAACTTGAACAGCAGGTTTTTGTTGTTCATAAAGTTGCCCAGCCAGAAGCCTTCGATGCTGGACTGAGACGCCATTAACGTGCGTGGAGCGAACGAAAGTGGTTCATCGCTTAACGTGCCGAACAGCAACATTCGCCCATCCTGTGCCAGCAAAGGCAATATGGCCGCCGCGGTTGCTCCTCCCACGGGATCGATCGCATGTTTGATTGCTGCATCGCCCACTATTGAACGAACCTGTTCCGTTAACGAAAGCGTTGACTGGGCTTCGTTGCTAAAGCTGGTTGGGTCGAAAATGACAACATGTTTGGTGCCTGCTTGTCGCAGTGCTGCGGCTGAATGTTCGTTGCGGACGACGTTGATTGTTTCGAAGCCCAGAGTCTGTCCCAGGCGAACGACCATTTTCCCAAGGCTCGACGCTGCCGCTGTTTGCAGCAGGTAGTCTCCTTTTGCAACCTGAAGCACTTCCTGAGTCATTATCCAGGCGGTGGCTGGGTTGACGAAAAATGTGGCCGCCTGTTCCACTGATAGTTGCTTGCTTAGCGGGATCACCTGGCTGGCGGGCACAACTGCGTATTCGGCCCAGTTGCCTGCCGCTTTGTTCAGCACGGCTACTCGTTTGCCGACGAACAGCTTTCCTTTCAGGCCGCCGCCGGACGCTTCCACAATTCCGACGCCTTCAAAGCCGGGCGTTTGAGGCAGTTGCGGTTTGCTGCCATAAATTCCCTGCACAAACATCATGTCTGACGGATTGATGGGGCTTGCCAGCATTTTGACCAGCACTTCCCCATAAGCGGGCACAGGCTTTGAGCGTTCGACAAAATGCAGAACTTTTGCTGGTTGACCGACGTCTGATTGTTGCACGCACTTCATATCGGGCCTCAATTTCTGACAATTCGCTGCGACCACGAATACGAAATTTCAGTGATGCATTCGTTTGCTGGAGCAAGTTACCGTTCGGTGGCAAGTGTACCCGATTTTGACAGTTTCTGTTTGCCGGCTACTACGCCGGGCACGTAAAAAATTGTATTGCCACTGAAGACTTACGGCGAATTTCCGGGACTCGCGCCGATGTGCGACAAGCTTTCAGGCTGCAGACTGCTAATATGCGCGTGTTCAGTATTGGCTGGTTGCATTCGGCTGATGTTCTTAAAAGAGTGTTGCGAATGCAGCGGCTGCGAAGTTTTGAAGAGTCACCGTGACGGGCGTTGACGTTATTATCTGACAAGCAAACTTGTAGACGAATCTATGATTATTGGTCTGGGCACAGATATCGTTGAGATCGATCGGGTGCGCAGCATGATCGAACGACACGGCGACAGTTTTCTGAAACGCTGTTTTACGCCGGACGAGATCGCGTATGCCGACAAGCATCGAGATTCTGCTGTTCGATTTGCGGGACGCTGGGCGGCCAAAGAAGCGGTTGTGAAAGTGTTGGGCACCGGGTTTGTGAAGGGCATTACGTTTCACGACATCGAAGTGCTGCCTCTGGATTCCGGTCAGCCACGAATTCAGTTGTCCGGTGGTGCGGGCGATATCGCTGCCGGAATGGGCATCAATTCCGTGTTGATCACAATTTCACACGCCAAGCTTTATGCCACGGCAACAGCTGTGGGAATTGCGGCCATGGGTTAGTAACGTCCTGGCTGTTTTCGCTTCACTCTGTGTTTCAGGCGCGATGTGCGATGTTGGCCGTAGTGGATCTTGTTAAAGATCCAGAATGCGTAGGATCTTCAACAAGATCCACTACAGAAAAACTTTGAAGTCGTTGCTAATCTGCGGGCTTACGAATCTCTTTGGAGAACGTCTTCTGCTGAATCTCTTTTTCTTTGGGCTCGTTATACAGGTGCACGTCCAGCTGTTCGTACTTGCCTAAGTCTGAGTATTTTTCGGCAAGCTCCATTGTTCTGGTGATACGAGCTTCGATTTCATCCTGAACATCCGGGGCAGAACTGGTTGGATCGAATGGAACTCGCATAACGACTCGCAAAATCATGGGAGTCCCTTTGTGAGTTTTTCGTCGCCCGCCGTCAACTCGCGGACTGCATTGCACAAATTCTTCGGCCAGTTTTTCCTGCAGCGGCATAAAGGGCATCAGGTGCATGTCCCAGTAAATCCACAGAAAGCTGGTGGCGACAATTGCCAAAGTAAACATGGCAATGACAGCTTTGACTCCGGAAACGCGAGTATCCGTTTGTGCTGGTTCTGTTTGATCGGTTTTCATTTTGGGGTCGATACCACTTTGGCTGCCGATGAGGAGAGGCCACAACTGCAGCAGGAAGCTGGCAGACACTGGCACTTTCTGAAACTTGTTTCTAGCTCCACCGTCTTCATGCGGCAACCGTTAACTTAGCGATCTGCCACAGGAACTCGCATTTGCGAACGATTTACGGTTGCTGATTGGTCCTGTGCGGAAATTTGAACAATTGTCGCACATCAAATGTTTCACCAACATGATCAACAAGTGAAGTTGCTGAATACTGGCAACTAACGATTGGAATATTCGGCAGCCAGTGCCGCAGCTGCCGCTGATTGGATGCCTGTGACTCGTCAGCGGCTGTTTCCGTTGCGTTGTTTACCACTATTGCCGCCACATGAAGTGATCTCTGTCGTGCGACTTCCACTGTGAGAAGCGTGTGATTGATCATTCCCAGCTTGTTGGCAGTGACAATGACAATTGGGGCGGCCAATGTGACGGCGACATCGGCGACCGTTTTCGAATTCGACAACGGACACAGCAGGCCTCCCGCACCTTCCACCAGCAGATAGTCTGCCTGGTCTTCCCAGCACTTTGCGCCGCTTGCCAGTTGTTGTTCGTTGATATGGCGGCCTTCCAATTCAGCGGCGATATTGGGAGCCACAGCGGCATCGAATGTTTGAGGACAGATTTTCTGTTTATCACCTTGCCAAGCGCAGGCTTCGGTCAGCATTTCAACGTCGTGCCAAAAACGTTCACCGTCTTCTGCAATGATCGCTCCACTGCAGGCGGGTTTGTAGGCTCCCACTCGCAGTTGGTGTTGTCTGAGACTGCGAAGAATCAGACAGCTGATCCAGGTTTTGCCGACATCGGTGTCGGTTCCCGTTACTAGCAGCGTTTTCATGGACGAATGGTGGCCCGTTTGCATGACAGTTTTGTAACGCCGTTTCACGACATCGTGACGACCGCTGGCGCTACACATGGCTGGCGTGTGTGCTATCCTTCGCAAGTGGCGTTGTTCCACGGATCATAGTTTGTCAGCCGCCTGTCCTTCTTCCAATCGCCATTGTTGATGTCTGAATTCGCGGATTCTTTCCACATCTGGTTGCCTGGCACTTTGCTGATGCTGGCATTGATGTTGTTTTCCGCATTTTTTTCCGCCAGCGAAACAGCCTTCTTTTTTCTTTCGCGAGAACAGATTCGGCGTTTCAGCAGCGGTAACAGTCGACAGCGAATGGTTTCGGCTTTGATGGCCGACCCGGATCGCTTGCTGACGGCAGTGCTGTTTTGGAATCTGGTCATCAATCTGGCCTATTTTTCCGTGGGCATCGTTGTCATGCACAAGCTGAACGACGGCGGCTACACACTGGTTGCCGGAGTGATGGGCGTTTTAAACCTGGTGGGCATGATCGCCCTGGGCGAAGTGGTTCCTAAAAGTTCGGCGGTTGTTTTTCGCAAACAGATCGCCGTTAACGCCAGTTGGCCGTTGGCTGCGGCGGTTGCGATTCTGGATCCGGTAATTCCCACGCTGGGCAAAGTCGCTCAAATTCTTCGCCGATCCTTCTGGCCGCATGTAAAACGTGAAGCTCATCTGCAGCCGGAAGATCTGGAACGAGCCATTGATGCGTCTGCGGCGCTGGCGAGCGAGCTGCTGGAAATTGAACAGCAGGTGTTGCACAACATTCTGGACCTGAACGAAGTGACGGTCGAAGAAGTCATGCGACCTCGAAACCTAAGCACCATTGTTTCGCCGGATGAAACTCTGGAAAGCCTTAGCATTCCTTCCATCGCTAACATCGATTATCTGCTGCTGATGGAAGACGGTGAAGACGTTTGCACGCACGCTGTCGCGTTGGCTCGCATTACGAATCGGACAAACAAAACGCTGGGTGAGCTTGCAGAAGAAGTGCTTTTTGTGCCCTGGTGTGCGACGCTGTCTTATGTTCTGGCGGAATTTCGAAATCAATATCGCAGCGTCGCCGTTGTGGTACATGAACATGGTGAAATGATCGGCACCGTCACCTACGACGATTTGCTGGAATCAACATTTGCTGATTCCCCCTCCCGCACGCGGCGAGTTCTACGCAGAGAGCCAGTGATACAAATTGGCGAAAACCGCTTTCATGCAGAAGGCCTGGTCACTCTCAGATACCTGTATCGGCAACTGCGAATCCCGTTCGACGCCGACGAAGACAGCTTGAATACTCTGGCAGGTCTGTTTCAGGATGAACTGGAACGCATGCCGGAAGTTGGCGACAAAGTTGTCGTGGATGGCTGGATTTTTACGACGATTGCGGTGACTCCACAGGGGCAGCTTCGGGCGTTGATAGAACCGGAAGGCTTCACTGCCCGATCATCGGAGGGCGATACATGACTCCGTATGTGACCTTGTTTATCGCCGTGTTGATATTCTTCATTGGGCTCAAGCTGTCAGCATTCTTCAGTGGTTCTGAAACTGGTTTTTACCGCGTTAGTACCTTGCAGCTGACTTTGCAAAAGCAGCGAGGTGACAGTATTGGCGGTCGCCTGTTTTACTTTGTTGCTCACCCGGAACGTTTTGTGGCGACAACGCTGGTTGGCAATAACGTTGCCAATTACATCACAACTCTGGCTGTAGGGCTGATCGTGGGCGAAGTGTGGGGGCCATCCACTGGTGCAGCGGAAATTGTGGCCACATTAATGCTGACTCCCGTGATTTTCGTATTTGGAGAACTGATACCGAAAAGCCTGTACTATCGTTCGCCCATGCAGTTGCTGCGAAACGGTTCTGCCGGATTCACGTTGTGCTATTACGTCTTTCTGCCGATCAGCTATCCGTTGATTCTGGTGTCGCGATTTGTGTCGCGTCTGGGAGTTTCTGATAAGCGACCATTGGAAGTTGTGTTTGGCCGTAATCGACTTTATGGCGTGTTGGAAGCCGGCGAAAACGAAGGTCTGCTATCTGGTTTGCAACGCGACCTTGCGGAAAACCTGATGCAGGTTGCCGAACAGCCGGTGGCGTTGGCCATGATTCCAGCGGGAATTATGCTGGGGGTTCCGGAATCTGCTTCTATTAATCAATTGTTGAAAATGGCAGGTCGAACAGAGTCTGCCTACGTGTTGTTGCACAAAGACGGGAAGCCTCATGAATGGACGTGGATTGTTCGCGTTGCCGATATGTTGGCAACCGGATTGACACCTCGGCTATCCATGCAACCCATGCCCGTGTTTCAAGCAGACACGCCACGCCTTGAAGTGCTGACTCAAATGATGAGTCTTTATGCTCCCTTTGGCGTTGTGGTGGAAGATGGAGTCACTGTTGGCGTGATTCGTCGCAAGACACTTGTGTCGCAACTGTTTCGAGTTGTTCGGCCAGCTTCGTCGGGGCTGGAAAACCTGCTTACCAGCGGCATTCCGGCTGGTGCGGGAGTTGCCAAATCCGGCGCAAAGTGAAAATGGCTGCGCTGTACTGGCGGATTTATGCGTCAATCAATCCTTCACGAATCGCCCAGCGGCACAGGCCGACGCGGTCGTCTGCTCCGATAGTCTTCATGATGCGATACTTGTGGCTTTCGACAGCTTTGGAACTGATTTCCAGGTCCGTAGCGACTTCGGAAACTCGACGGCCTTTTGCAATCTGTACCAGCACGTCCCATTGACGTGGTGAGAACTTTCGCAGCAGGCTGCTGGCTTTGCATCGGAAGCGTCCGGACTTTGTAAGTTCCACGCGGTCGTTCAGCTGAGGAGCCAGAACGGGAGTTCCCGCGGCGATTCGCAGAAGTTGTTCGTTCAGGTTTCGCATGGATTCCTGGCGTGACACAAATCCTGTGACGCGTTTATCCACAATCAGATCCAGCTGCCGATCTGCCAGACTGTCTGCAAAGACGGCAACTCGTGTTTCACCCATGTTCACAGACACTTCCTGCAAGACCTGCAGAATACCCTGAGCCACAACGCGTTCGCCAATCAGAACCAAAGCGGGCCTCTGAGCTCGAATGGCAGACAACAATTCTTCGGTGGTGCCAACTGTTTCTACGTTGCGGAAGTTGCCGTAAGCTGACAGACACCATGCAATTGCTTCACCGTTCAGCCGGGATGATTCGGCGACGATTAACTTTGGTGAGTCTGACAAATCGTGATTGGAAGAACGATCTGATGCTGGCTGAAAATTGTTGTGATTAGACAGGCCCGTCATTTTTCTAAACTTTCATTCTGGTTTGCTAAGTGCGAATTGATTTGGTGGAACTGGATGGCCTGCACTGAACGAAAGGGTGGCACTTTGCTGACTCTTCCGATTACGATGCAAACGATCAGGACTTTGCTCTTTCTCCTCGAGCGAGAATAAAGACCGGCGAACGTGCTGAGAAACTTGCGGTTGCGGGCGAACTTCTCGATGCGGAGGGATTCTTGGGTAATCCGCAAGATTTCACGCATAGAGATCTCCCGACCACGGGAATTCCCGAATCGGGAGTTCACCCAGTGGGTATACCCGACATCCGGGGATTAATGTGGGTGTATACCCTTATTTGGCTCGTCGCATGCGGCTTGTATCCGGCAGTCTTTGCCGAAGAATTCAGCGTCCGGGGCGATGTTCGAAGCCGCGCAACAGCGAAGCGAACAAAATGCGGAAAAAGTCGTCATTAATTTGTGCGGCGTGGACGCGAAGCTAGCGGTCGCGGAAGCCAAGGACCACCAGGATGCATGGCCCGCCGTAAATCAGGTTAATGCCCGCATCTTTGCATTGGGAGACAGCGATTTGGCTGTCTACGCCAGGTTGCATCCAGATATGCTGAACGCCCAGCAGGATCGCTTCTTCGACCACGTTTTCGGTCACCCTGGGTGGCGTAATAATGGATATTGCATGAGGCGGTTTAGGTAAATCGGAGATTGAAGCGATAGCCGCCAATCCTTCCACCGTGGTTGCATTGGGGTTAACGGGAACCACGTTAAAATTGTTCTGCTGAAATACTCGCAGCACTTTGTTTCCGTACTTGTTTCTGTCCGTGGATGCTCCAACAACGGCAAACAGCTTGTCGTTGATATCGCTGGGCTGATTCAGAAAGTTGGCGATCTGGTGTTCAAGCTGCACGAGTACAATGCCCTGTCATGTTCGCGTTAATTGCATGGCCCCTTAGGTGTCGGCCAGTTGCCGGGGAGTTCAGTTCGTATTGAATTCCATCGTTTGGTGAGCCGGCAAGTTATTCTGGCGGGCGGCCTCCATCCAGAACCTCCTGAAGTTTTTCCAGTTGCTGCCAAAGTCCTTCAGCAGCCAGCTTTGCCTGTTGCGGCCATGTTTCCGGATTGTGCATGCGAAATCGAGGACCAGCGTTTGACATGACTTCTTTAAGGTGGTCGATGTTTGCCAGTGACAGCTGTTGCCATGTCTTGATTCCGTCGGCATGCAATAACTCTTCGATTTTTGGACCAATTCCTTCAACAATCTTCAGGTCATCGTGTTGGGGAAGTTTCGATCCTTTGAAGGTCAGCTTTACTGGATCTTCGTTACCTGCGACTTCGTCTCGGTCTGCCTGAACTTTCACTTGATCGAAGATTGTTGCGATGGCAGCCTGACCAGTGTTTGGGGCTTCCGTTGAAGCCTGTGAATCAGCTGCGGCCTGAGCTCGAATCTGGTCGATTGCAGTGCTGCTGGAGATTGCGACTGCTGAACCGAACGGCGAGGTTTGCTTTTTGGGCTTCGTTTCCGGGAGAGTGGTGTCAGCGTTTATTGCCGCATCACGTTCAGTCTGTTTAATTGGCTGAACGTCCGCTTGGCGGTTTGATGTTTTCGTCGTCGGTGGCGGATTTAATAAAGGCTGCGGAGCTGCAGGGGGTTCCGCTGTTGGCTTTGCAGCTTTTGTTGGCGTTGCTGCTGAGCTGTTCTGAGCACGAATCAGGTCCAGTGGGTTGGAAGACGCTGTTGTTGCAGCCGCAGGTTTTGTTGGGGTTGGTTTGCCGGACGGAGCTTCGCTGGCCTGTTTTCGAATCAGGTCCAGGGGATTCACTGCTGCTGCTGCTGCTGGAGTGGTCGCCGCGTTTCCTGTTGCGTTGGCGGCAGCTTGAGTTCGGATGGCATCCAGCGGGCTTCCTCCAGACTGCTTTCGAATCAGATCCAGTGGATTTGGTTGGCCGGTTGTCGGTTTCGGCGGTGTAGTAGCTGGCTTGCTGGTTGAGGCTGGTTTTGGTTTTGAGCTGCTGGAAGTTGCAGCTTTGCTGTGAGCAGTTGTGTCTGCAGTGGGCTTTTTGAATTCTTCGGGATCAACAACTTTAGCGAACAATGGATCGATATCGTACCAGCTGATGTCTGCTGGAGTATCAAATTCAATCAACAGCCGACAATTCATGTTGACAGTTTTTACCTGACCAAGCAGGCCGGAAAACCGCCGTAATTCGGGGATGCCTTCCTGAACCATCACATGTTTGTCGGTCCATTCGCGTTTCAATTCTTCAGCTTGTTGAATCAACATTGCCTACCTACTCGCCCACAGTCTATGCGTTAAGAATTCGATTTTGCGAACTCGCACGATCGGAAATCTTACAGCGCATGCGCGTTCGTCTGAACCATATTATGAAGGGGCGAACGGTGAATACAATCCTGTGTTGATACGGATTCGCTTGCGAGTTGAATGCTGGTTGATACTTGTTGTTGACCGCTTATTTGCCAAAAGAATGGCCGGCGTTCTGGTTCTATATGGCGAATGCTTCTGGATTCCGCCTCAAGCCGGGTGCTGCCCAACCATTCAGAAATTCGAAATGGCTGAGCACCCTTGTGGTCGTGGTTTGCGGCCCCGGTTTTGGGAGGCAGCCGGTTGTGTTTTGAACGAAACAATTTTATGGTGGGCTGAATTACAGTCGTTCTGCGTATTGATGGTGGCGGCTAAGGTGATTCCAACTGAAGTTGTGTGTCGTCTCACGCCATTTTCTGCCGGTGCTTTTGAAGCAGCAAAACTGGTGGTTGAGGGACTTGCCACAGGCCGGATGGGTCTGCTAAATCGCGTGATCGTTGCAACGCGTTGGCGTTTTGTAATCTTGATTTGTTGCTAAGTATCAGTGTCCTTTATTTAACGGATTAACCGAATGTCTGAGTCTGTTTCTGCCCGTTCGTCTGAGCTAAACCGTCGTACATTCTTGGTGGCAACTGCTGCGGTGATTGGTGCTTCTGCGAAAGCGATGTCACAGGATGACTACAGTTTTGACGCTGCTCCGGTCCGATATCCTGATCCTCGGTTGGTGCAACTGGACGAACGTTTCGCAAAACTGAAGCTCGGTAATACGCCCATCCAACGGATTTATCACAGCAAAGATATGTTGTGGGCCGAAGGTCCGGCATGGAACGGTGTGGGGCGATATCTGCTGTGGAGCGACATTCCCAACAACGTGCAGCATCGCTGGCTGGAAGAAGATGGCCACGTTAGTACTCTTAGAAATCCGGCCAATAACAGCAACGGCAATACGTTCGACTTTCATGGTCGCCAGATTTCATGCGAACATCTGACTCGCAAAGTTGTTCGCTATTCGTCGGATGGCACTCGAACCGTGTTGGCGGAATCGTTCAACGGGAAATCTCTGAACGCACCTAACGATGCTGTTGTGCATCCGAACGGCGACGTATGGTTTACGGACCCAGGTTACGGCGGTTTGATGGACTATGAAGGTGCCAATGCCAACAACGGCTCTGTTCAGCCGTATCAAAAGGAGGCCGTTTATCGCATTGAAGCGTCGACCGGCCAGTTGACTCAAGTGACCAAAGATATCTACAAGCCAAACGGACTTTGCTTCTCGCCGGACTATAAGAAACTTTACGTTGCAGACACGGGAGCGTCCCACTATCCGGATGCGAAAAAGGAAATTCGTGTTTGGGATGTGGTTGGCGAAAAATCACTGGCGAACGGTCGAGTGTTCGCGTCTATGGAATTGGAACTGAACGGAACTGTTGTGGCCGGAATGGCCGACGGCATTCGTTGCGATATTGACGGTAATGTTTGGTCGAGTGCCGGTTGGGTGGGAGCTGGCTATGATGGCGTACATGTGTTTGGAGTCGAAGACGGCAAACGCATCGGGCAAATTCTGTTGCCTGAAATCTGCAGCAACGTTTGCTTTGGCGGCACAAAACGAAACCGTCTGTTTATGACGGCCAGCCAGTCGGTGTACGCGGTTTATACAAACATTCGTGGTGCTCATATTTGCTGATGAAAACTGTGCTTTAGCTGGAACGGGTGGCCCCATTGTTTGATTCTGTCCATCCTGGATGGTCGTGGGTTTTCTGGTGAGCACCTACGTGTTGCTATCTGTTAATAAAGTTCAGGCGGTAAACAACTTTGCTGTAGACACGCCGGAGCATTTTCAGGCGTTCGTCTAGCGTGGCTAAGGAGCGTTTGTTCTGATCAGTAGCAAGCCGGGCGCGGAGGCAAACGCGGTAGCGCGTCAGCGAGGTAAGATTCTGCGAGTTGTCAGGCATTGCGTCTGGCAATGTTCGCGGATTCGTTGCTTTGCGCGAGTCAATCGACAGGCAATTTTTTGCGGAATCGTTACACTGACGTGCAGCGATTGACTGGAAGACCGTCAGCCACAGATTGACGATTGACATCGTGAGTTCGGCAATTGTTCTGAGACGAGTACCGGCTGGGTTTTCAAATCGGTCACCGGATGCAGCCAAAATGCAGATTCATTCTGTAAGGCCAGCAGCAACGGGAAATTCGGGCAGGCAACGAACGAAAGATCTGAGTTCCACGGACGAACGTATCATGAAAACCGGGAAACAATCGAACCTGCCAGTTATTGGCTGGCGTGAATGGGTCCGGCTTCCGGACCTTGGCATCAAGAAGATCAAAGCGAAAGTCGATACAGGCGCTCGTTCGTCGTCTTTGCACGCGTTTGATTTGCAGCAATTCGATAGAAACGGAGTGACCTGGGTTAAGTTTAAAGTTCACCCGGAACAACGACGAAGCGATACCGTTGTGAAGACTGAGGCACGTGTGATCGATTTTCGATCGGTGCGAAGTTCCAGTGGAAAGGCGGCTATTCGCCCGGTCATTTTGACGCAAATTGAACTTCTTGGCGCGATCTACGCGATTGAAGTGACGTTAGCCAATCGAGATGAAATGGGATTTCGCATGCTTTTGGGGCGCGAAGCGTTTCGGAAAAGATTTTTGGTGGATGCTGGCGGATCGTTTTACGCTGGTCGGCTTGATTCAACAAAACGTAAAAACAAGAAATAGAAACTCAAAGCGTTGTGACTTCACAACGTCAGAAAGCACTTTAGTATGAAACTTGCGATCCTGTCGGCAAACCTCAAGTGCTACAGCACCCGACGATTGCGTGAAGCGGCCGCTCAGCGAGGGCATGACGTTAAAGTGCTTAACACTTTGCGATTTGCAATTGAACTGCGACAAGGCGAACCAGATCTGTATTTTCGCCAGACTCAGTTGTCTCATTACGATGCAGTGCTGCCACGAATTGGTGCATCGATCACGTATTTCGGCACTGCTGTTGTGCGTCAGTTTGAACAGATGGACGTTTTTTGCGCGAATTCGTCGTCCGGCATTTCCAATTCTCGCGACAAGTTAAGAAGCCTGCAGATTCTTAGCCGACATCAGTTGGGTATTCCGGAGACCACGTTTGTACGCGACAAAAAAGACGTGCTGCCCGCCATTGAACGAGTCGGCGGTGCTCCCGTGGTCATTAAGCTGCTGGAAGGTACTCAGGGAATCGGCGTGCTGTTGGCGGAAACGGTTGAGTCTGCTGAAGCCATTATTGAACTGCTGCAGAATCAAAAACAAAGCGTGTTGATTCAGAAGTTCGTTTCCGAAAGCAAAGGGCGCGACATTCGAGCGTTTGTGGTAGGCGACCAGGTCGTCGGTGCCATGCGGCGAGTTGCTCAGGGGCAGGAATTCCGCAGCAATGTTCACAGAGGCGGAAAGACCGAATCCGTCGTGTTGGATGACACTTATTGTGAAACTGCCGTTCGAGCGGCCCAGATTCTGGGACTTCGTGTCGCAGGCGTTGATATGTTGGAAGGCAAAGACGGACCTCAGATTATGGAAGTCAATTCCTCACCGGGCCTGGAAGGAATTGAACGCTGCACTCAGCTGGATATCGCCGGTGCAATTATTGACTACATGGCTGCACAGGTTGACTTTCCGGAAATCGACCTGCGACAAAGGCTGACTGTGAGTCGTGGTTACGGTGTCACTGAAATTCATGTGCCGGAAGGTTCAGAATATATCGGTAAGACAATCAGTGAATCGGGGCTTCGTGATAAAGACATCAACGCGTTGACGCTTTATCGAGGCACGACGGTTGTTCCTAATCCTCGATCCGATCGAAAACTGGAATCGGGTGATCGGCTGCTTTGTTTTGGTCGTCTGGAATCCATGCGTGGTTTGGTTCCCGCGAAGGCTCGCAGAAAACGCAGCCCAAGCGTTAAGGATTTGCCTGAGTTACCAGTAGCTGATGAAGTTCACGAAGAACACACTCAGCCAATGCCCGAACAGCATGAATCAAGAGACGAGTAGATTACGCTTCTGTCATTAGAACTTATTCTGACTTAGTGTGGGCAAACGAATTGCTGAACGCCAGGTTCAGCATGCCGCTAAGCAATCGCAATACCATGGAAACACCTCGACAACGAAAACCAATTGATGAGTGGAACGGTGAGGAGATTCCTCCTGGTGAATCTCGAAACATGAAGCTGGCTGTCAGCGAAAGCTACAGCAGCATGACGTTGAAGATTCCCATTCACGTTCGCCGAGCACCCATCGACGGGCCGGTCCTGTTTGTGACGGCCGCTTTGCACGGCGACGAGATCAATGGAACTGGTGCCGTGCGTGCGTTGGTTCAGGATGCGGAATTTAATCTTGTGCGAGGCTCCGTTGTGCTGGTTCCTGTGTTGAACATGCTGGCCTTTGATCGACACAGTCGCTATCTGCCGGATCGGCGTGATCTGAATCGTTCGTTTCCGGGGTCTGCCAAAGGCAGCCTTGCCAGCCGGATGGCAAGAACACTTTTCGATGAAATCGTGTCTCGCTGCGACTATGGCATCGACCTGCATACGGCGTCGGTCAGGCGTACGAATTATCCGAACGTGCGAGGCAATCTGGATGACCCTGCGGTACGGGGCATGGCAGAAGCGTTTGGTTGCGAAGTGCTGCTGAACGGTAAGGGGCCACGCGGTGCGTTTCGTCGAGAAGCCTGCCACGTGGGGTGCCCAACAATTGTGATGGAAGGCGGCGAAGTCTGGAAAGTGGAGCCGCGAATTGTGGAGTCGGCGGTTCGAGGCATAAAAAATGTGCTGCGCAGCCTTGATATGCTGGATGGCGAAATTGAACGCCCGGAAATTCAAATTGTTGTGGAAGAATCAAAATGGATTCGTGCCGAAAAAGGCGGCTTCCTGCAGTTCCACGTTCAGCCCGGCGACATTGTGGAAAAGGATCAGCCTCTGGCAACCAACACCACGTTGCTTGGTCGAGAACGCAGCATGGTTCAGGCCCCATTCAATGCCGTGGTGATCGGCATGACAACTTTGCCTGCCATCAGTCCTGGCGAACCAATCTGTAATCTGGGGCGATTGCCTGATGATATTCAACCGGCACAAATTCGTCGTCAAAGGAAGAAGGAAGACGGTCTTGAGCAGTCGGTTCATACTGAACTGGCAACGAATCTACTGGTTGTTGAGCCTTCCGAAGAAGCTCAAAACTTATAGCCAGTAGGCCGGTCCAAGCGAAGCGTCAAACTCCGGAGCATCGCGTGCGGTCGCCATTGCATCGAAGGATTCAGCGATCAGGTTATCTCAGATAAGGTTCGCGCTGTTCCGGCACCGGTTGCTCGCTCGATCCCTGCCTGCTTTAGTCGTCGTGGTCGCAGAGTCATGTTTTTTTAGCCACAGATCCACGCAGATGAAGACCTGACTTATCGGTGAATATCTGTGGCCAAAAATTCTGCGACCGAATTTCAGACGCGTGCCTCAGGAAGCAGGCAGGTCGGACCAGGCGAAGCGACAACGTCGCGGTTTGGCGGTTCGCATGTCCTATGTTTTCCCGCATGCCACGCCATCGGGTCAAGGGCGAAGCCCTTGCGGTGTCCATTGCGAGAATGCGGCGGCCTGGCCGACAACTTTTTCGTCACTATTGAGGATGTTCCACACGGTGGCCTGGTGAATGCGAAAACGTTGGCCGGTTGCTGAAATTCGGATGCCCGAATAGTCGTCGATGAATCCGTGTTCCGTGGTTCGCCGCAACAGTTCCGATCGTTCGTCGCGATGGACGGGCTCAGCTGTTTCTCGCGACGGCGTGCCGAGAAAGTTTGCCAGAGGCATTTCCCACAAGTCCAACGCGGTTTGATTGCCATAGTTCAAAAGCGGGTTCGATTCTGTGCCATGTGACACGGTAACGAACGGCGCGGTGAACAGTGTGTGCGAATCTGCCAATGGGTTAAGGCGGGGCACAAGATCTTTGCCCACCCAGTGCTGATACGAATTCAGCAGCAGCTGAGTCCATTCGACCCACGCAGGCTGTTGCCAGATGGGATTGTCGGTGTCCGTTGGCATTTAAACAGCTTCTGCGTGGTTTTCCGGGATCAACCAGACCCAGCTTTTTCCTAAGCGTCCGTCGTAGTTTCCGGCGGTGATTTTCACGAGCCCCGGTACATCAGAGGCGGCTCGAATAGCAGCCAACGTGGCGTTCGACACGCTCTGCAGGTCGCGGCCATTGATGATGATTTCCATCGCCGAAGTCACGCCTTCCGGCAGCTGGCTATCTACGTTCGGATGGTTCGCCAGTGTCGGGCAGAATCGTTCGTTGGTGCTGGCAAACATAAACTTGTACGCGCTTCCGGCCTTGGAACCGCTGGATGCGACACCGCCCGGAAACGGTGTGATCACACCCGGGCAGCTGGCACATGCTTCTACCGCTTTTTCAGCGGCCAGTAACGAAGCGTCTTCGCTGGTGGCCATGAACCACAGATTGCCGCCCATGACTCCATCGTGATACGGAAATCGGCGATCGATACAGAAGTCACCGCCCATGGTTGGGACCACCCACATTTTGCGGCCGAAGCGTTCTTCGATCTTTTCGAAGTGATCTCCAAAGAACGCTACTTTGCGTCCGAGTCGGTAATATGGCTGATCATCGGGAACGTTGCTTTCGACGGCGAAGCAGCGAGTTGTCGGGCATGTCAGGACGCTTTGGCTGATGCGTTGCAGCAGAGCCTTTTCCAGTCCGGCAACGCGATGCTTCCAGAATCGAGGCACGTGCAACTGACAGATGGCACCTGGCCGACCATCCGGCGTTAAGAAACTTTCGTCGCCGCCAGGGCCCACATACCGATCAATGCCAGCTTCGCAATCGCACATGATTGACGACGAACCGTATCCTGTGGTGGCATTGATTGCATGGTCCAGCCACTTCCGGTCTCGAGCCGTGATCAGAAATTCTACGTACAAACTGCGGAAGGCTTCTGCGTAGGTGTCTTCAATTTCAACAGTCATAGAATTGTCCGATTTGAATGATGTGAAATAGTTTTTGATGAAGCAGCGCCGATGGTGTTGCAAACGCCGGTTCCAGTGTTGCAGTCAAATTTCTAACTTGATGTGGCCTGAATTGATTCGTTTACCCCGACTCGTTGAGGAGGACACCGGCGAGTTGCGCTCGACCTGGTACCTCCTCTACGAGTCGGGTCAAACGGGAAAGCCCAAATGCCACGCCACCGGGTTAAGTACGGAGCTCATGTGTCGTAGCGACAACGGAGCGACTCGGCGGTTCGAACGTCCCACGTCTTGCCGCCATCTACGCCATCGGGTCAAGGGCGAAGCCCTTGTGTCGTAGCGACAACGGAGCGACTTGGCGGTTCGGACGTCCCACGTCTTGCCGCCATCCACGCCACCGGGTCAAGGGCGAAGCCCTTGTTAGGCGCGTCCTTTGCCGACATAGACTCGATCTTCTGTGATGACTTTATCCATAAACACGTCGTGGCTGGCGACAGGGATTTCTTCGAACATCTGGCATTCGAACGCCAGTGCGATTAACGGAGTGTCTTTGCGAGCGTGTTCGAGCATTTTGTCGTAGTAGCCTTTGCCGTGTCCCATGCGAGCACCACGTACATCAAAGCCGACGCCCGGAACCATAACCAGGTCGATTTCTTCGACGCCAATCTGGTGTTCCGGCAGTGTTCTGAGTTCTTTTTTGGGTTCCAGAATCTTGTACATGCCAAGTTCCAGTTGATCCATACTTTGCAGGCGGAACAATTCCAGTTCGCCTTCGTCGTTGCACCATGGCACGATGATGGTTTTGCCCGATTCCAAAGCTGCTGGCAAGTCGGCTCGCGTTCTTACTTCGCTGCGAACATCGACGTAAAACAGTACCGTGTTGGCGGTGGCATATTCGGGAAGCGACATGAAGGCTCCCACAATCCGGCGGCTCAATTCGTCCTTGTTGGGTTGATCGTTGCGGTTGGCGTGAGCC
Organism: uncultured Planctomycetaceae bacterium; assembly: GCA_937916515.1. Classification (GTDB taxonomy): domain Bacteria; phylum Planctomycetota; class Planctomycetia; order Planctomycetales; family Planctomycetaceae; genus Fuerstiella. Next base: position 19,208 of record CALFSX010000087.1, read on the forward strand.
TGCTTTCTGAGGGCGTTTTTCTGTTCCTGAACTGCGCTGTCCAACATTTGTTGAGCCTTCCTGCTTTTGAAAAGCATTGTTTGGGTGGTGACCGTGAACGCAAGTTCGACCGGATGTTTCCGTTTTATCACGCAAAATTGCCCGCTTCAACGCGCGGCAGTCAGGACGATTAAGAACAACCGGATTCGCCCGAACGTTTCCTGGGACGCAGAATAATCGGGTTTTCGAATCTGCAGGCGACTTCGTACAATGCAAACTGAGGTGTCGGTGCCGAGAGGTTGTGAAACGTCGGAAGCTATTCTGCCGCAACCACTTAACGTTTTCTTTGAAGTATCCTGATTACATGTCTGATCAACCAGGCACAACTTCTTTTGCCCAAAATGCTGAGCTCACCAGCGCCCCGTGGAGACGACTTATGCCGATCGCAATTCTGTTGGTCGCCAGCGTCGCCGTGGCAGCGACTGTGCTTAATGGCAGCGCTGCCGCAACCGCACCTGTGACTGACGTGCAATTGGTGAAAGCGTTTCCTCACGATACGTCGTCGTTTTGCCAGGGTTTGGTCGTTTTTAAGGGAGACATTCTGGAAGGGACGGGGCAGTACAATCAGTCTCGCTTGCGGCTTGTGGATCTGGAAACCGGCCGACCGAAAATCGATATTCCATTGGCTGGCAACATTTTTGGCGAAGGCGTTACTGTTTGGGAAAACACGATTTTGCAGCTAACGTGGAGAAACGGCTATTTGATCACCTACGACGCCGAAACGTTTCGGAAAACGGGAACGATCGCGTTAAACAAAATCGATCGCAGTTTATACGAAGGTTGGGGGATCACTCACGATGGTCGCCACCTGATCATCAGCGACGGTTCGGCAACGTTGCGGTTTGTGGATCCCAAGACGTTTCGTCTCGTGAAGCAAGTGCTGGTCAGAGACGGACGTCGCACTGTTTCGAATCTGAATGAGCTGGAATTCGTCAACGGCGAAGTGTTTGCCAACATCTGGTACAAAGATCAAATCGCCAGAATCGACCCCGCCACCGGACGGGTGACCGGCTGGTTAAACGTGGCCGCTTTGCGACCTGCTTCTGTTCGTAACGACAAAGAAGCCGCGTTGAATGGCATTGCCTGGGAACCCACCACAAAGCGACTGTTTGTGACTGGCAAGAACTGGCCTGCATTGTACGAGATCAGCTTTTGATGGCTGAGTTGTTGGCATTTAGCACCTACCGCACGTCTAAGATTCCGTCAGTTCCAGGTACGGGTCCAGCCCCATGTTCTCGTACATTTCCAGGCGAACGCGTTCCTGCTTCAACAGGCTTTTGCGTTGTTTGCGGTGGCTTTTTTCCAGGAAGCGTTGCACCTTCTTGAAGTAGCGATGCCACGATCGGCCCAGTTCTCCATGACGATTGGCGATGGCCAGTTTTGAACGCCGTTGAATCTCTGCAGGTTCGCGGCAACGCAGCAATTCGTCTTCCAGTGACAGAAAGAACTGAAACGAACCCGGGTCCCCCTGCCGAGCTGCTCGACCAACCAGCTGGCGGTCGATACGTTTGGAACTGTGCATTTCTGTGGCGATGACATGCAGCCCGCCGGCCTTGCGCACGGCATCGTTAAGCAGGATGTCCGTTCCTCGACCAGCCATGTTTGTGGCGATTGTCACTTTGCCGGGTGCGCCGGCCTGTTTCACAATTTCCGCTTCCTGTTCGTGGTAGCGAGCGTTCAGAATTTGTGAATCGATGCCTTTCGACTTCAATACTGCCGCGACTGCTTCGGACGCTTCCACCGAAGGAGTTCCGATCAAAATCGTGCGTCCTTCTTTAATCAGCTTTTGCACGGCTTCCGAAATGGCTTCTCGTTTGGCCGCTTGAGTCTTAAAGGTTCGAACGGCCCAGTCTTTGCGAATGCAGGGCTTATTTGTTGGGATTTTTGAGACCTTAAGTTTGTAGGTCTTTTTCAGTTCTGCTCTGGCTGGCAATGCCGTTCCGGTCATGCCGCACAGGTTGGTGTAGTTGCGGAAGAAGCTTTGAACGGTGATTCGAGCGGCTTCCCCGGTGGCTGCTGTAATGGAAACAAGTTCTTTGGCTTCGATGGCCTGATGAAGTCCGTCCTGCCATTTTCGCCCGTCCATGATTCGACCGGTGCCTTCGTCGACAATCATGATTTTGTCGTCCACGATGACATAGTCGCGGTCTTTTTCGAACGCGTGTTTGGCGGTGAGCGCTTTTTCTACCTGAGTGTAAATGCGTTCTGTGTCCATGGAATTCATCAACGATGGCTTGGACATCAGCACAACTTTGCGACAGCCCGTGTCTGTCAGCCATGCAGAACGACGTTCTGGTTCGTAAACGTAGTCTTCTTTGGGTTTCAGCTGAAAGGTCGCTCGGTTGCTCCAGCGAAACAGGTTCACGGTGCCTGGATCGTTGGGCTGAGTGAGGCCGATGATGAGAGGTGTTCGAGCTTCATCGATCAGAATACTGTCGGCTTCGTCGATCAATGCAAAATAGTGACCTCGCTGAACGGGCTCTTCAGAACCAGCCAACGTTCTAACGAACTTTCTTAGTGACGGACCGGCATCATCGGGGCTGGCCCCCATTCTTAGTCGGTCTCGTAAGAAGTCGAAGCCCATTTCTTTGGAAGTGCCGTAGGTGATATCGCAGCCGTAGTTTTCACGACGCTCGTCGGGCTCCATTTCTTCCAGCACCTTGCCGACAGTGAGTCCCAGCTTTTTGTGAACCGGGCCCATGATGTCGCAGTCGCGTCCGGCCAGATAGTCGTTGACGGTGATTACGTGACAGCCGTGGCCCGGTAGTGCTCGCAAAAAGGAAGGCATTGTGGCGGTGAGCGTCTTGCCTTCGCCTGTTTGCATTTCAGCAATATGACCTTCAAACAATGCGATTGCACCGATGATCTGAACTTCAAAGTGCTCCATCTTCAGCACTCGTCGAGCCGCCTGACGAACCAGGGCGTAGGCTTCGATCAGCAGATTCTTCAGAGGCGTTCCGGCTTTGGCTTCCCACCGCAAACGGCGACCGGCTTCTTTAAGTTCGTCGTCCGTCAGGGAGTTTAGTTTTTCACTGCGACGAATCACTTTGCGCGCCATTGCGCGCCAGCGGGATCGTCGTGCAACCGACGGCACCATGCCGGATTTCGTCCAGTGGTAAACTTCTGAAGGGCCAAACATAGGTTTTCGACTTGGAATATGAAATTTTGTCGTTCAACTGCCAGCAAATGAGTGAGATTGGCGTCGAGCTATGATATCGTCAGATAGCCAAGACGAAAATCCGAATCAAAGGCAACACATTGACGGACTTGTATACCACAATATCGTTCAGCCATCTGCACCATTTTTCCGTTCCGGTTTCGTCTGACCGGTTTAGCTCGACGGAAGTTGCTGATTCTGCGTGTCTTGTGCCTTTCGTTGATATGCCCCAAAGTGACAAAGTTGAAAGCACGCTTTCGCGGGATATGCCCAGCAGCATTGTGTGTTCGACGAGGAAATCGTCTGAGAATCGCCGCTAAGCAATAGTCCCCAAATACCATGTGGATTTGTTCGCAATGGAGGTCATGTTAGACTTCTTAAAGCAGCGAACTTGTTCACGTTGAGTCAGGTTTTTTGAGCGACGTAGTCGCGTTTCCGAGCGGTAGCTCGAATGGTCTGAGGCACCGCCTCGTTAGAGTCTTGCTGAACATAATGAACGCATGGTACGCACATGTTTTCAGAGCGGCTCGGCGCTTTGTATATTCCCACGTTTTTTCGCCATCCACGCCACCGGGTCAAGGGCGAAGCCCTTGTTAGGCAGGCTTTGTGAAGATCATGCGTCCCGCGCTGCTTTGCAGAACGCTGCTGACGATGCTTTCAACTTCGTCGCCGATTTGGTTGGCGGCACCTTCGCAAACGACCATTGTGCCGTCATCAAGGTAGCCGATTCCCTGACCTGGGCCTTCGCCTTCTTTAATAATCTTGATGCGAAGGCGTTCTCCCGGAATAAACCGAGGACGCAATGCGTTGGCCAGATCGTTCAGGTTGATGACTGGAATGCCCTGCACGCTGGCAACTTTGTTCAGATTGAAGTCGTTGGTGATGACTCCACCACGCAGCTGTTTGGCCAGTTCAACCAGCTTGTGGTCAACTGCAGTTGATCGAAATTCGTGACGGCTGGTTTCGTGAACGCGAATGTCTGTGTTGGCACTCTTCTGCATGGCAGCCAGAACTTCCAGCCCGCGACGCCCGCGAATTCTGCGATTCTTGTCGTTGCTGTCCGCCACATCCTGAACTTCTGCCAGTACAAAGTCGGGAACGATCAGTTGGCATTCCAGAATTTGCGTTTCGACAACATCGGCGATGCGTCCATCGATTAAAGAGCTGCTATCCACAACCAGTGGTCTGCCACCCTTTAAGTCTCGAGCAAATTCGACATAGGGAATCACGAAGCGGAAATCGTCTTTGGTTTGCAGCAGCAGCGAAACGCAAAGATACGGCAGGATCAGCAACGTCAACATGACGGTGAGCCCTTCGTAAGGTGGTTTGACGATTGGCGTGAGTGCCTGAATCATCAAATAGGCCAGTAGTACTCCAACCAGAATTCCAAAGTAGATCGCAGAGATCACTTCAATTCTCTTCTTGCGAATCATTACGTCAAAGATCGTTACGATCTGGCTAAGAAACAACAGCACGAAAAATGCCATGTACTTATTGTTGTTGACGATTTGCGGCAGTGACGAGGCCACGCCTTCAACATCTTCCGGGTTGATATAGGCGAGAATAGCGCCCGCGCATACCAAGAGATACGACACGCGTAGAATGATTAGCAACATGATTTTACGGGCCCGATAGGCAACTAATATGGATTTGGTAGGTAATCCTGGGGGGATGGCTATTGTTGCATAATTCTGGATTCAAGCAACAAGCCACTGATGAATAACGCAATAAGCGTACACGAGTCAGCAGGAAATCTGGCTTGAAAGCCGCTTTTGGGAATGCGTTTTTCTGAAACCAGACAGTTGGATCTTGTACCAGGCCCGCTGTGTCGTCAGAACCATTCGCTGGTGATTGCAATTGCTTAGCGGCTGACTTCAGTGTGTCTTTAAGGGGCTGAGGAGCTGGGGATAGATCGACAGTTCGTGTGCGGCTTCAGCTACGGTGACTTCCGTTACGATGCCTTTGGTGGTGAGTATTCAGGGGTGGGCTGAACAGGCCGATTCTGGCCAGTTAGCGCGCATAAAAAAACGGTGATGTGTAGGCCAGGTAGCGAACACAATCACCGTTTTCTGTTTTACCGAACAGTTCCACCCTTACAGCTGATTTTCGGTTGAACTGGCAGGTTGGGTCTAACCTGCGTTTTGTTCACCTTCAGGAAGCATATGGCTTCGTTTACAGCATGGGCGGAAGGTAGTGGCAGCTATCGATTCTGATCTGAAACAACCGCTCTTTCAAAGTAACCGGGTCCGCACGGTGTTGGTTTCTTTGCGAGCCGAGGAACGGGTGGACTCACGACTTTCCACCCGTTCTCGTTGTCAGCTCTTAATCAACTATTGCTAAGCCTCTTCCTTCTGCCACTTCAAACTAGTTGCAACCGCCACAGACAGGTGCACAGCAAGAAGGAGCAGCGTTACCGCAACCAGCTGGAGCACAGCAAG
>CALFSX010000088.1 GCA_937916515.1 uncultured Planctomycetaceae bacterium
TATTGGGACGCAGCTCATTTGTTAGACCTTCTCTTTTTCTTCTTAGTTCTTTCCTTCTTCTCCCGCTCACTTGTTGACTTGACGTGATGGGGCCCTGACATGGTCGACTTGCTACCTATCTTTCTTTCGTAAAAGCAGCGACAGCCCGACGACTGCGGCCAACGTGACCGCGAAGCCGAACAGGAACCCTCGACAAAAGGATGGCAGGGATTCCACTGCCAGACCCAGAACAACGCTGGCGATACTGATCATGGCGAATGCCAGCAAGGCGACCGGAATGTCCCGCACCGAAAAGTCGCTGATCACGAACGAGCGGTGTTTTCGGTCAAGAAGAGGTTGGATTTTGTCATCTTCCATTATTGTCTTTCTCGGGATGCCGCTTGTCATCCGCGTTTCAGATAGGTCGGAGCCAATAGAGGCATCCGTGTTTTGTCGTCTTTCGGTTCGCTAACTTTTTTCCAGACGCCGTTTGCGGTTTCGACCATTTCGCCGCCATCTCGCGTGATCAAAGCTCTCAGAGCATCGATAGGAGTTTCTGACGAGACAAAATGAGTCGCACCGTCGGCGAAGATCACGTTCCAGCCATCGGGGTGGGGATGGACCGGTGGAAGAGTTGGTTCGTCTTCGAACTTCTGGTCTTCAGGTTTTGTCCAGGGAATGTGGGTGAAGCCTTCTGTGACCAAGATCGTCTGCTGGGGTCCATCTGAAATGTCTTCAAACAGGTTAACCGGCGCTTTTCCGTCGCCGGTCGCAGTGTTATCTCCCACCAATGTGATGTAGCAGGTATTGGAAATTCCCTTTTCCTGTCCGGGGTGACGATAAAAAATCGGCAGTTCCTCCAACAGCTTTTTGTTGGTTTCGCTGTCCCACGGCTCACTCAAGTTGTACTGGTTGTAGAGTTTTTCATCGAGGTATTTCAGAATCGCCACTCGCCAGGACACGGGATGCTTCGCTCCTGGGAGCTTCGTCGTGACCGACGGCAGGTAGCCATGTTCCTGCTCGAAGAATTGAAAGGCCAGGCCGATCTGCCTGAGGTTGTTGACCGACGCCGCTTTGTACGCTGCCGACTTAGCTTGTTCCAAATCGACAAACCAGGAATTCAGCAATCTGAGCAGATGCGGTTCGGCCGCTTTGAGAGGAATTGTCAGCCGGCTTTCGGTACCCGAGGGCTCCGTGACCTGCGCCTCTCCCAGAGCACTGATCAGTGCGTCGATCGTTTTTGCATCCGTAGGTCCGCTGCCATCACCGAAGGGACGAAGCAAGTTGGCCAGCGTGACAGGCAGAGTTCGCACGGTCTGTGTGATCTCGTATTGCAGCTCCGCAGCTGGAGCATGGGCAGCGAGTTGAAGGTTGGGATCTTCTCCCACTGCCAGCGAAAGAGTCAGGTAGTTCGTGTCTTCCCAGATCGGAAGCTGAGTCATCAGAACGGCTGCCAGCGGAGATTGGCTGTAGCGAAACTTGACCTGTTCGACATAGTCCTTATCGGATGTGTTGCTAATCACCCAGAGCAGGGCATCCGGCATCGAGGCCGCGATCTTCAGGAGTTTCGTATTGGGTTGCTTCTTCAGTGCGATCTGATGGGCATCCAGAAACTCTCTGGAGGAAAGAATCAGTGTCTTGTCATCCACGAACCGGACAAATTGCTCTGCCGGCATCGGAAAGAACTTGCCCTGTTCGATTGGAAAGTATTTCGACTGCGTCATTTCTGAGTTCGCACCATCGATCCTGACGCCAAGATGCCTGGATGCAAATTCCATGGCTGTGCCATCGATGACAGTCAGCACGACGAGCGGCTGGCTGTAGGTACGATCGTCGTTTTCCCATTGCAGATTCAGAACCTGTTCGAGATTCTGATCCATTAGGAACTTATTCGGGGCACTCTGATCAAGTGATTCCAGAATCCGTTTAAACCGCCCATCCTTCCTGAACTGGCGAGGTCGATAGCCGTAGATCTCCCATATGTCGTTGGGAACCTGGGAAAGGTCGTAGGAAAATGACGGCTCCACGGACTGACGGGTGAGACTCTCGTCTGATTTCGCGCTCTGGAACTCCATCAACATCATGTTGCTGCCGGTTGGGGATTCGAACGTCCCGGGACGTTTGATGGAATTCCCGTCGGGGATCCGTCCACCACGAGGACTTTCAATCCCGCCGTGCTCGACCAGGCAGACTCGCAGCACACCGTGATTTAGCTCGTAGATACCAAGACGTCGTTCGGCGCGGCCAATGAAGTCAATCGTCTTGGGAGTCACCGTGCTGTTAATCTCGATCCGACCGGTGTCAACCTCGGTCTTCTCGCCGTCAGGCTTCCTTTCCGCAATGACAAACGTGTCGCCCTTGATCTGGAGCAAGAGGCCGCTGAAGCCGTTTTGGGTGGCAAGCTGTTTTCCGCCTTCTGTGACCGAGACAGATACCCAGTTGCCCTGCAATAGCTTGAGGTCACCCTCCGCGGCTACACCGTCGTCGGACTCAACCACCGGAACGAGTGCCACGCGAAAGCCCATCATGTGTGCCTCGCGGCCGGCCACTTCAATACCCCGGTTGAACGGCGAGCCACAAGGTTCCGCGGGGCTGAGCCAATCACCTCCGCGACACGTGTGAACGGGAGACCACACATCTACCTCTGGATCCTTTCCTCCAGAGAGTTTGCTTTGCCAGGCATCCCGGACCCACTCGCGCACGTTCCCGTACATATCGCACAGTCCCCACGCGTTCGGCTTCTTCTGGCCCACTGCGTGCGGCGTGCCGTCGGAGTTTTCGCTGTACCAAGCGTAGTCTCCAAGCTCGATGAGATCGTTTCCAAACGTGGAAGGGTACACCAAGTCTTTGTCATCGTCCCAGACCAGGGTCGTGCCTGCCCGGCACGCATACTCCCACTGAGCCTCGGTCGGTAGTCGATATTCCCAACCCTTGGGCAAGCGACCCGCTTTGCGTTCAAGTTCCGTGAACTTTTGGCAGAACTTCTTGGCCTCGTTCCATGCCACCTTCTCAACCGGCAGGGATTCGCCTTTGTTCTCGCTCGGATTGTCGCCGATCAACGCTTCATACTGTGCCTGCGTCACTTCGTATTTTCCCATCCAGAAGCCCCGGGTCAGTGTCACTGGTTGCTGCTCTCTGCCCATCTTGAATTCTCCAGCAGGGCACCAGCACAACGGCATCTCGAGCTGATTGTCTGACCGTTGCTGACCGGCCTTGTTAGAGTCCGCACCCTTGGCAACGCTCCGGTCGAGTAGCGCCGTAACTTGCGTGATTTCAACTCGGTCGTCCACGATGCGGATCGCGTCGGTCGGATTTTCAAGCGTGTACCTTTCGCCGTTGACTGTCAGAACTTTGTCGACCAGCGTGATGTTGTATCTACCGTTGGCACTCTTGAAGGAATGGGTTGTGATTCCAGAGGCGTCGTCCTGATGGGTACTCGCTGTCCCGCCTAGCGGCTTTTCGCCGGACGTATCCACAATTGTCAAGGGGTGAGTCCCCAGCGTCATTTTATCTTCTGGTGGCGACACCTCCAGGTGCACCACCCCTGTGTTCGTCTGCGCGAAGTAGGATACGGCGCTGCCGATGAGAATCGTTGCGATGATCACTGTCTGACCGATCGTCATCTTGAAGTTACGCTGGTCGTCCCGATTACTGGTTTGGAATTGCTGCACACCAGTCAGAACACCCGCAATCGAGGAAAGCACGACGGATGCAACCAAGTAATACAAGGTGAGATCTGAATCGGCGACGCTGGTGTCGCCAGAGAAGACAAACAAGTCGAGGCAGAAAAATGCGACAGGAACCAACGATAAGTAGAAGAGCAATTTTGCAATCAAGGCGAGCCAATTTGGACTCATGTCGCCTGCTGCGGCATGTTGTCCACCATTATTGGCGCTGCTTCCACTATCGGACGGCACCAGTTCCTGCTGCACGTCCGCGACCGGTTGCCATGTTCGCAAGAACTCCTCGAGGGCATTCGCGACTTCACTCGGTGTGAGATAACGCTCGTCCGGATTCTTGGCCATCATTCGGGTCACGATGGCCAACAGTTCCTCTGGCATGTCGTCACGCAGCGTTGCCAGCGACTCCGGCTCGATCTGGGCATGACTCTTGAGCTTGTGCATCACACTGCCATCATCGAATGGCACTCGACCCGAGAGTAGGTAGTAGAAGGTTGCCCCGAGGCTGTAGATGTCGCTACGAATGTCGACCTGGCGGGCATCTTTTGCCTGCTCGGGCGAAATAAAGTCAGGTGTCCCCATGATGGCGCCGGCTGCTGTTAAGTCAGATCGGGCTGGGTCTGAGTCGTTGGCTTCGCTTGCTTCGGGTGCGAGTGACGCCAGGCCGAAATCAAGGATCTTGACGGTGCCATCTGCGGTAACCATCAGGTTGTGCGGCTTTATGTCGCGGTGAACCATTCCGCGCTCGTGTGCGTGCTGAAGTCCGATCGCTGCCTGCCGGACATAATCGGAAGCTTCGGCGATCGGCAATGCACCTCGTACTTTGACCGTTTGAGACAAATCAACTCCGTCAACAAACTCCATCACCATGAAGTGAAAGTCGCCGGCATGATCGGCATCGTATGCGGTCACGATGTTCGAATGAGAAAGTTGTGCTGCAGCCTTCACTTCACGGTGGAAACGATCGATAGCTTCAGCTTTGCGTATCAGTCCGCGATTGATGACCTTCAGTGCCACCGTGCGTTCCATCTTTCGGTGACGGGCTTGATACACGTCTCCCATACCACCTTTGCCGATCAGGCCAAGAATCTCGTAGCGGGAATGCTCAGCCAACTGGACAGGAACGTCCTGACAGGACGCAGACTCGGTAGCCACACTACGATCGACCGTCTGATCAGTCGGCAATTGCCTGGCCTCTTTCAAAAGGCCGACGAACGTGTCGTCTGACGACAGACTGATAATGGTGTCGCAGCAAGGCTCACACTCGCTGATATGACGCTCGACTGCTACCGCTTCGTCCGGCGGAAGTTGCCCAAGATTGTAGGCGCTCAATTGGTCCCGGCACGGGTGGGCTGTAATTTCGGGCATAGAAAAACTCGGTCAAAAAGTGGTGATGAACACGCCGATATTCTCATGGCCGTCTCATCATCGGAGGTCAAAAACCGTCTGGCGCGTTGCTAACTACCAAGACCCGTTCGCCGCCGAGGATTTCAGCTCTTGGCGAAAAAACCCGATGAAGACTCGATCAGCCCCTCGGATTCCTGGCGTAACCTGCTCAGAACTCTACACTTAGCGACAATCACGGCATTTCGGGAAATTTCCATTTCCTCGGCGACAGCGTCTGGTCTAGCCCCCTCCAACGCCACGCGACAGAACGCCTTCCAGGTCTTCGGCTCGAAGTGAGGTTCGGCGAGGGCCATCAGCTGTCGGAGCACGTATTGGTCGTGCTCCCGGTCCCAAATTCGACTCATCTCGCTGGCGGGGTCGTCCAACTGTGCCAACCTGGCATCGATATCCGAGTCGCCCCGCGCCTGTGGACGACGGTCCCGTGCTCGCCAGAATTTCCGCAACCGATTGATCAGAATCGCCTTTAGCCATCCGCGAAAGGCACCTGGCTGACCTCGATGCTCGAACCGACTAAGATCCTTGGATACGGCCAGCAAAACTTCTTGAACCAGGTCGTTCGCGTCGCTGTCTTGAACGTCGTATCTTCGCAACCAGGCTCGAATCAAAGGCGTGTAAAGATCCGCTAAGCGATTCCAACTCTCATCTTCTGGTGAGTGGCGGAGTCGTTCGAGGAGGCTGAGCGAGGTTTCATGCATATCGGGGCGGTCATTTTTCCATAGATTATCGACTGGCATGAGGACCGCGCCAATTCAGCTCGATTTTCCCTTGATTCCCGAGATTCTGGTGAATCACTTACCCCAAGAAGTGGCAATACGGCTCAGTTGCATGGAGACATGCGAGACATCCCAGAAAGCGAAAAGCAACTACGAAGAAAGAAACAAATGGAAGAAACAAAGGGGACGCAGAAGAAACAAAGGGGACAGAGGAACCAAAGGGTCGGGGCTCTTTGGTTAGCAGCCGCTTCCTGTTCCCCAAACGTTTCCAGTCCAGTTGCTGTTAAGCCAGGATCTTGTCGACTACATGGCCGGCGACGTCTGTCAGTCGATAGTTGCGCCCCTGAAATTTAAACGTCAGCTTTGTGTGATCGACGCCCATCAGGTGCAGCAGTGTCGCGTGGAAGTCGTGAACGTGGAAAATGTCTTCAACGGCTTCGTAACCCAGTTCGTCGGTGGCTCCGTGAGTAATTCCGCCCTTAATTCCACCCCCCGCCATCCAGCAACTGAAGCCGCGAATGTGATGATCGCGGCCGCTGCCCTGAGCCATGGGAGTTCGTCCGAATTCGCCGCCCCAGATGACCAGAGTATCCTTTAACATATCGCGTTGTTTCAAATCCTTAATCAACGCGGCCGCTCCCTGGTCGACTTCGCCGGCGGTGCCTTCCATTGCTTTTTTGACTCCACCATGATGGTCCCACGCTCGATGATACAGCTGCACAAACCGCACGCCTCGTTCTACCAATCGGCGAGCCAACAGGCAGTTGGCGGAAAACGAACCATCCGCTCCCTTGGTGCCGTACATGTCCAGCACGTGCTGAGGTTCCTGGCTCATGTCCATCAATTCCGGCACGCTGTTTTGCATCCGGAATGCAGTTTCGTACGCTCCAATGCGAGTTGCGATTTCCGGGTCCAGCGTTAAATCTGCCTCCAGGCGATTAAGCTGATTAATGGAATCGACCACCTGCTTCTGCTGACTTCGATTAATACCTGCCGGATTCTTCACATACAGTACTGCGTCTCCCGTCGAGCGAAATTCCACGCCCTGAAAACGGCTCGGCAGAAAGCCGCTGTGCCACTGGCGAGCCGCAATCGGTTGAGCCTGCCCGAACCGCCCCAGCGACGTCAGCACCACGTAACCAGGCAGATCGTCGGTTTCGCAACCCAGCCCATAGTTGATCCACGAACCCATCGACGGACGACCGGGAATACTGCTGCCGGTGTTCATGAATGTGTGAGCCGGATCGTGATTGATCGCCTGCGTCTGCAGAGAGTTCACGATGCAGATGTCGTCTGCGATGCTGCCGATATTGGGGAACAGCGAACAGATCTGCTGGCCGGACTGCCCATACTTTTCGAACGGATGCTGCGGCCCCAGACACTTCAGCTCTTTCGCATTCTGCAGCTGAGCGATCGGCTTGCCTTTTGTGAAGGACTCCGGAATCGGCTTGCCGTCCATTTCTGCCAGCTTGGGCTTGTAGTCCAGAGTTTCCAGATGTGAAGGGCCACCCGCCATGCACAAATGAATAACTCGCTTGGCCTTCACCGGAAAATGCAACGGCTGCACAATTCCCTGCCAGCGATCAGCGTCTGCAGTTCCACCGGCGTTCGCGCCACTGGCTGCAGCGTCGGACTGGTTACCGAACAAAGCGGCCAGCACTCCCACACCAATACCGGCTGACGACTGCCGCAAAAACGTGCGGCGTCTGGATGCGGCAATCAGTTGATTCAACTGGTTTTGCATGTCCGTTCGATTCATGGTGAACTCTGTCTTGAACAATAAAAGCGGGGTGGAGCCTGAATGCGGGCGAATTGGACTGCCAGGCAAAATCAATAGCCTGGAAAGCCGCAGGCTAACTTCGAGTAATCACTTCATGCAGATTCAGGATGACTCGCGATACGGCCGTCCACGCTGCAACATCTGTCTTGTCGAATTCCGACGTCGGAACAGACTGCCCTACGCTAAGAAACTGATCCATCTGTTCAGGAGCAGCCTGAAACTGTTTTGCCTGGTCCGCCAGCAATTGCTTAAGCACGGCAACTTCGTTTTCGCGAGGAGCTCTGGACAGGCATCGCTGATACAGAAACTCAATTCGCTGATCCGCTGTTTCGCCGCCTGATTGCAGCGCCAGAGTTGCCAGGTTGCGAGCCGCTTCAACAAAACTGGGGTCGTTTAACAACACCAGAGCCTGCAGGCTGTTGTTGCTGCGAGGCCGATCGACCGCACATTCTTCTCGACTGGGTGCATCAAAACTTCGCATCGCTGGATGCAAAAACGTTCGGCACCAGTACGTGTAAAGTCCTCGACGATATTGATCGTCACCGCTATCCGCCTGCCACGTTCGCTTAGGGAAATTCAGGTGATCCCAATAGCCTGCCGGTTGATAGGGCTTCACGCTTTTTCCTCCCACCTTTTCAACCAACAACCCGGACACAGCCAAAGCGTTGTCTCGAATAAATTCCGCATCAAGGCGGAAGCGAGATTGACGGGCCAGCCAGTTATTAAACGGATCGGCTTCCATAAGTTCAGGCGTTGCCACGGATGATCGGCGATAGGTGTCTGACGACGCAATCAGCTTGATGATGTGCTGTACGTTCCAACCGCTCTCGCGAAATTCGACGGACAGCCAATCCAGCAGTTCCGGGTGAGTTGGCCAGCTGCCCTGCGATCCGAAATCGTCTGCGGACTTCACAATTCCTCTGCCAAACATCATCTGCCACAACCGGTTCACGAAAACTCGAGCCACCACTGGGTTTGTATCGGCCACCAGCCAGTTGGCAAGTTCCAGCCGAGAAGCTCGCTGCTTGGTTGCCAGCTGCGTCATAAAATGCGGCACAGCGGGCTCCACCAACGTACCGGAATCGTCCATCCAATCGCCTCGAGCCAATACGCGAATTTCCCGCGGCGGCTGAGTTCGCGTGATTAGAGTTTCAGGAATCTGTCCATCCAGTTTCGCTCTGGCCTTGGTGGTGCTGGCGTGCTGCTGGCGAACATCTTCCAAAGCAGGCGTGACAGTTCGAAAATGAGCGGCCAGCTTTTCGCGATCACCATCGGGCAGGTTCGGCCACGCGGAAATCGACGCCAGAAGTTCAGCGGGAACGCCCAGACTAGTGTCGTTAAGTTCGGGCGAATCCAACTGTGTTGTGGCCAGCCGAAACTGGCCGATGTTGTGAAAATCAACCGACGTTTGCTGCAGCTCAACAATCAGCCGATCACCTTCCGCCAGATTCACCGCCTCCACAAAGCGAAACGCGGCCACCGGCTGCTTCAGCGGATCGTTGTGCCCATCAACCGCCCAACCGGTGTCTGGCTTTCCGTCCAGAGCATTGGCGACCGGCCAGGAAGGCTGTTCGTAAGAAGCAACAGCGTCTTTAATGGCAACGGCGTGCTGAGTCTTGTCTGCATCAACGACATGAAAAACATTCACCTGCGACAACACAAAGTTGCCGTTGCCTGGAGGCCGTGAAAGCGACTTGCGAGCAAACTTGTTGTTGGCCAACGTTTCCAGACGAATGGCCGTTACGGGGCCAGCCGGTGGCGCAATAGAAAGTCGATAGGTGTCATGCTTCGGATTGTCTCCACTGGTGATAACGGCCCCGTTTTTCTGCAGTTTCATTGTCTGGCTGCCGCTGGACTTCATATCAACCACCTTGGGAACGTGCCATGCACCTTGCATCTTCTGCGAACGTTCGTGAAGTTCGCTGGCCCATGTTTCCAATGCGGCGTCAAGTTCCGGCGTCTGCGTGTCCAGACGTTTTTGCAGCTCAGCCAGCTTGCCGTCAAGTTCCGACAGCTGCTGCTTTTGTTCGGGGCTCGGCATTTTGACGGATGGCTGAACGCCCACGGGAACGTCCTGAATGTCTGCAAAAAACGCGGCAAACTGATAAAAGTCCTGAATCGAATACGGATCAAACTTATGGTCGTGGCATTCGCAACATCCCATAGATGCTCCCAGCCACACAGTGGACGCATTGCGAACTCGATCGGCAGAATACTTCGCCAGATACTCTTTCGCCTGAGCTCCACCTTCTCGAGTTGTCATCAACAGACGGTTGTAACCGGAAGCGATCTTCTGCGAATCGGTGGCATCCGGAAGCAGGTCGCCGGCAAGTTGCTCCACCGTGAACTGGTCAAACGGCATATTCCGATGAAATGCGTCGATCACCCAGTCGCGATACATCCAGACCTCGCGATGGTTGTCTCCATGAATCCCATTTGTGTCGGCATAGCGAACAAGGTCCAGCCAAAAGGCCGTCATGCGTTCGGCATAGCGTTGCGATGCCAGAAGTTCTTCGATGAGCAGTTGCCAGTTTTCCTGCGTTGGAGCGGCAGTGAAGCTGGCGACCTGCTGCGGCGTTGGCGGAAGCCCCGTCAGATCGAAACACAGCCTGCGTACAAGAGTCGCCGGATCAGCCGATCCAAGTGGAGCCAGCTGCCGAGTAGAAAGCCCCTTGCTGACAAAGCGATCAATCACGTTTGCTGCGGCATCAGATTCCGACTGCGGCACCGTTGGCTTTTCCGCAATAATGTAGGCCCAATGCCCCTTCCATTTCGCTCCCTGTTGAATCCAGCGTTCGATGGTCGCCTTCTCAACATCCGTAAGCTTGCGGACGCTGCCTGGCGGAGGCATGATAACATCTGCATCGTGCGACATAATGCGTTTGAGCAGTTCGCTGTTCTGCGGCGACGCGGGGTCAACCACCGTGGTGCCATCCAGTGACCGAAACAGGCCATCCTGCTGATCAAGCCTGAGATCAGCTTCGCGATGTCCGGAATCCGGGCCGTGGCAGGTAAAACACGCGTCAGAAAGGATCGGGCGGACGTCGCGGTTGAAGTCGACTTCCTGACCAGCGTTTTCTTTGCCAGGGGTTTCCTGAGCGTCAGTGCGATCAATCGAACCAGCAAATGAAACGATCGTCACAATCAATGCCGCTGTCAGCATTCGCATGATGCAAAAATTCCAGGTGGGATAGTTGGGGCAGGTGAACAGAAATCTATGACTGTTAAAGGTATCACAGGAAGCCGACATTCGCCAACATTGTGGAAATTTGGACAACATTCGGCCACGTTTGGACCACCGGTACAAGCAACCCCGTGGTTCCCTTCGCAGGCTCAGTCCAACTAAGGCCACCCACAAATTTATGAACAGTCGCGGAGCGACGGCATGTGATAGCCTCGGGTTTTAACCCGAGGTTGACTGCCGCAAGACGAAAGTAAGCCGCAGAGCGGCGACATGTGGCCTTTGCACATGCCGTGCCCCCAAGACTGCGAATTTCTGGAAGAATCTCGCGATGGGTGGCCAGGTTGGGGCACGGGTACGAGCGAAACCTGTTGTTTCCTTCGCAAGCTCAGCCCAACCACGGCCAGCCGTTTTCATCAATCTTCGATCGGCCACAATCCGTGACCACACCAGGCAACGATCGTGCACATTCGAACACTTGCACGATTCCGCTGGGGATGCGACCATTCTGCTAGAAACGGGCACCTGCATAACCAGAAACCGGATGCCTTCTGTTTGAAATTCTCACGTTGTTTGTGCGTCAACAGAAAACTGTTCATCGGTTCGCTGTGCTGCTGCATCAACAAACCATCGATTGAAGGGATGACTATGAGACGGGCTATATCGGTACTTGGATTAGCAACGATCGTGTTTGGCGTGTCGTATTTCAGCACCGCGGCGACTCCCCAGCCCGAATCAATCGCTCCTGAAACGTTTCTGCCAAAACATTCGATTGTCCTTGTGCAGGCAGACGGATCGGCCAGACACAAATCCGGCCTGACTCAAACGGCCATGTGGAAGTCGCTGGAAGACACCGGCATGCGAGCTCGCATTTTCGACCTTGCCGAAACGTTTATCACGGCTTCTTCGGGATCAAGCGAACTGGCTCCCATGGTCCGCAAGTCTCTGGAAGACGTGATGGCCAATGGCATGTCCTTTGGAGCCGCCATTTCTCCGGATGGCCAAACCTTTGCTCCCTATGGAGTATTGGTTATGCACAACGCGGCAGAAATGCAGGATATGTTGGTGTCATTCGCCATGCAGGCAGAACCGCGTCTTGCAGAACAAATTGAGCACCTCACCATTGAAGGTCGCAGCGTCAGCATTGTGGAACCTGGTCCTCCCGGAATACAGTTCGCGTGGTGGGCGGATGGCCCTCACTTGGTTTTCGCCGGTGGAATTCAGGCAGTCGATCGAGTGATGGCGTCAGCAACGGGTTCGGAAGGCAACGTTACCAGTCATCCGCTATGGACGAAGCTTCGCACGTCTGACGAATTTGACGTCGATAGTCTGATGTGGATCGATACCAAGTCGTTGCTGGATCAGTTTGGCGAAATGCCGTTTCCGGAACCACCTCCAAATAGAACAATGACCATTCGAGAGTTCTGTGATCTGCTGGGAATCGCTCAACTGGAAGCCTTCACGATGAATTCCGGCTACAAGGGAGTGGCCACGTGGACAAATGCGTCAATCATCGCTCCGGGCCCCCGCAAACGACTGCTGAAACTGCTGGATCAGCGGAATATCTCGTTTGACGAACTTCCCCCCATGCCACCCACCACCGACAACTTCTTCGCCGCATCTTTCAACGTAAAGAATGCGATTGATGATATTCTGGAAACAGCGCAAGCCGGCGTTGATCTTGCCGGTGAACGTGAACGAGCTCAGTTTGATAAAGGCTTCGAGGAATTCAAGAAGGCCATCGGCGGCCACCCTCGCGACATTTTCAGCGCAGGACTCGGCGACTTGTTTTGCGTCTATAACGACCCGGCTGGAATGCCACTGCCAATCGGCATTGGACCAGTTGTTGTCGCCAGCGTTGATCATCGAGTTATGGTGGAATCCACCATTCGTCGGCTGATCGAAATGGCTTCGCAGGAACGTGACTTTGAAGACGTCACGGTGCGAGAAACGGAAAAGAACGGTCACACATATTTCTCGTTCCAGATCAAGGGCGGCGTTCCGGTTGTTCCCACCATTATGGTGACCGACAAGTGGATTGTGGGCTGCATTATGCCCGGACAGGCTCAAGCCTTTGCATCGCGACTGGACGGCAAACTGAAGCAGTGGGAAGCCACGGAGGAAGTGAAAGCTGCTCTGGCTGAACTGCCGCAACAGTTCACATCCATTGCAGTATCCGATCCTCGCCCCGGTTACCAAACAATGATGACGTGGGCTCCCATGGCTTTGGGTCTGTTTGAAACAAACGTCCTTCCGGAAATTTCACGAGGCAACGAAGACATTCAAATGCCGTTCGGAATTGCCGATCTGCCTTCCGCCGAAGAACTGATTCAACCGCTGTTTCCAAACGTAACTGTCAGCACGGTGACTGATGAAGGCGTGAAAAGCATGGCTCGACAATCGGTGCCCGGCCTGCCTGTGGGCAACGTTGGTTCTGTCGCTGTCGTACCAATTCTGGTGGCGTTGCTATTGCCCGCCGTGCAGCAGGCACGCGAAGCGGCTCGCAGAACTCAGTCCCAAAACAATCTGAAACAACTGGGACTGGCGATGCATAACTACCACGAAGTCCATCGCCATTTTCCGAGAGGCACGGTTGAAAACCCGGAGCTGGAACCAGAACAACGACTCAGCTGGGTCACGATGCTGCTGCCGTACATCGAACAGGCGGCAATCTACAATAATCTGGACCAAAAAAGTGCGTGGAATTCAACGACCAACAAACCGTTAAGCCAGTTGTCCATTCCTGCGTTCCAGAATCCCAGCCAACGTCGTGACAGCGATATGCCGGGGTCAATGGACTATGTAGCGATTGGAGGCATTGGTCCTGACGCGGCATCGCTGCCGAAGTCTGATAATCGTGCTGGAATTTTCGGCTACGACCGCGAAACGTCTTTCCGCGACATCACCGATGGAACGTCCAACACGCTGGCGATTACCGATTCATCGTCACCCAACACTTCGTATCTGCAAGGTGGCAAGCTGAGCATCAAGAGTTTCAGCCAGCAACCCTATGTGAACGGCCCTGACGGAATCGGCAGCCCTCACACTGGCGGTTTTCAGGTTCTGCTGGCCGACGGTTCAGTGCGCTTTGTTTCTGAAAACATCGACCCCAAAGTGCTGGAAGCCCTGGCCACCATGCACGGCGGCGAAGTGATCGGCCCACTGGATTGATCCCCCGGCTAAGGACTTGTCTTTACCCACAACAACTGTAATGGCCACCAGCAAATAGCTTGTCTGTTTTTGTTTGCGGGGCAAAGCCCCATTCGTTTGCCTAGCAGCGTGTCCGGATACCCGTTTCCCCCTGGATATCATTGATGAAATG
>CALFSX010000089.1 GCA_937916515.1 uncultured Planctomycetaceae bacterium
CAGGAGTCCGCCAGCATCTGACGTGATCTTTCCGCCATCAAAAGCGGCCACCACTGCCCGCCTGCCGTGACCCTCGAACAACAACTTCTGTTTGCGACACTCTGTTTTCACAAAACCGCCTCCTGCTGTCGCCGTGAGTGATTCGTCCAAATGACTTACGCACAGCAAGGCGGTTTTGTGAATTCGAGGCGTGAGATATCCGGGTTAACGATTCGCCGGAGTACCGGAAAATTCGGCCAGGATCCGCGAACCAAAACTGCTTCGTAACACCAACGTGGAACCCGCGAAAGCCGCTCGACTTCGTTGCCTTCTTTGTCCAGTGTCACGTCGTAAAACAGAACTGTTTCGCTAATCAGCTCCCGTAGTCCCGGCAAGTCCAATCGGCTGAATTCGTTTGCGTTCTGGTTCGCCAGGTGAGTGTTCAGGAACAATCGCAGCCAGCATCCCGTTGTAATCGTAAACATCACGCCGGTTCGCAATCAGTTGAATCACTCGATCATTAACCGTTTTTCGTTCAGCGTTAACTCGATTTTCGGTAGGCCGCTGGTGTCGATTTGCCGTCGCGGTTTTTCCTTTACGACAATGGCGTCGATGTCTTCGCGATGATCAGGTAGTGCGTCGAATCGCTTTCGCAGCTCGCCGCTGTTAACGTCTGCAAATTGTTCCACCCAATCTGCCGCGTCGCCTTTCTCTGGTAGTTCTGGCCAATCATCTTTGAGTTCAACCACGCGAACATCAACGGCAATGTCGCGGATCAGGTCGAAAACCACCTTCCCGAATTCGCGGCCAGCGTTGTCAATATAAACACTGATTGTTACAGCCTTGCCATCCAGCACAGACCAGTCAGATTTCTTTGGTGACTTTGCACCCTGCGTTGGTGTCATCACCATGATGCCTATATCATGCAGAGCATCGGCTGACCTTTCGCCTTCGCAGATTACGATATCACTGGCTGCCATAACATCTGGAAGGTGATACAACGGACGCGGCGACACCATGCCCTTGGAGATCCATCCGCCTTCGTGCCGTCGAATCTGCCGAGTCTCCTTATCGCCGTTCTCAAACTTCCACAGCAGAACAGTGGCAAGGTGTTGACCATTGGCATCGTGATATCGGCGAACCCGATCTGATGGCCATTGTTCGGTGCCTAGTTTCTGGAAGACGGACCACGTAACACCATCAATCACCGATTGCTCGTCCGCGTTTAGTGTTACCGGCTTGCCGTCGATGGTGACTTTCGGTTTGCGGGATTGTCGCGGCCGATCGTCTGCCAGTCGGATAGCCTTCAAGACGTCGCCTGTGTTTGCCGCACACGAATGGCAGTACATTTTCCCGTCCGCAGATATCGCGAGACTGTTATTTGATTTGCCGTCGTGGCAGGGACACTTCGCGCGATAACCATCCCCGTCTGACTGTGGATCGCAGCCATGTTGCCGCAGTGCTGCAACTATGTCGCTGGTTGATATTGAGTTTTGCGATTCGTTCGCCATAATTTGATCATCCTTTTGTGTGATGGCGTTCGCTCTGTGGTGGTCGCGAACGCTGTGAATTTAAGCCGTCATCAGTTCCCGCTGGTTGCGGTTCTTTTTTGCGCGGCGTTTAAGCGGGTGGCCCTATCGCGTCCAATCAAGAGAACGCTGCAGCGGCTGTTCTGGCTGAATTTGAGGCAAGTCCAGCAGCCGCCGCAGGGCGTCCTCAGTGGTGCCAAGCTGTGCAGTCAAGGTTTCCAGTGAAACGCCCATAGCATGGGCGTTGCGGACGTCTTCAAGGTCGTCGCCAGACAAAAAGGGCGTGCGTTTCATGACGCCCCGCCGTTTCTGAATCCGTCAAGGTGTGCAAAAATTTCGTCCTGCTTCCATCGGGGTGATGATTCGCCCAGGTAAATTGGTTTCGGCAGTCGCCCTTTGCCTGTCAGAATTTCAACCTGCCGTGTTGAGCATTGCAGAAACTCAGCAAGTTGCTTTTTCGTCATCAGAATTGCCATCAGTTCGCCCTCTCAAAATTCGGTTGTTGTCAGGTCGCGAAGTTGCGTCTGACTTCCGAACATTACGGGCATAAGCAAAACCGACCATTCGCTTCGTCGTTCATTTCCGCGTTGAACCAGAAAATAAATTTCGGACAATTGCCGCCAGCCATTGCGACGCCAAAACGGATTGGAATATGCTTCCAATCCATCTGACGATGTCTGGCGATAGCCGCCCCGTGATGCTAACCGCTGACTGGTTCGACGGCGACAACTTCCAGCCCGCATTGCTGCAATCCGTCGCGGATCATATCCAGCTGCTCGAGACTGAATCCCCAGTTCCTCAACAGGTCGCGGAGTTGTTCGTGCCTGTCAATTGAGGGACTTTTTGAGGGACCTTGTTTCGGCTTGGCGAGTTCGTCAGCGTTTTCATTGGGTAAAGTGTAATCCTTCGATTCCCATCCACTTCCGTTTTTTGTAATCACCAACGGGTCTAAGTTACTTTCGCGGCAAGACGAGTGATTCTTAAATGCCTGTCGTAATGCGCAGTCGCAACCTGCAGTCCGTCGGGATGCAGGTCCATGTCTCGCGCCAGGTTGGGGAGTGCGAAGCGGTGATAGTCTTTTTCGGCGTCTGGTTTCCAGAACAGCAGAAAGCCGCCACTGCTGCCGCCGCTGAGTCCCATGATCGAACCATCGCTCAGCCATTTAATCCGCCAGACGACGCCTCCGGTGATTCCTTCGGCGATAAGCTGCCGAACAGGTTTCAGTCCTGCTTCCGTCTGGTCCTGTAGATCGTACAGCAGAACCAATGGTTCATGAACGGCGCCCAAAGGATTGGTGGCTTTGTGTAGTCCGCCGGCAACCAGCCATTTGCCATCGGGGCTGACCGCGATCGCTCGGATGCCCCCGAAGTCAACCTGCTGCCCGCCGTTATACGAATGCAGCGGCGTCGCATCGAAGCTCCGCGTTTCTTTGCCTGTTGCGACGTCCCATTGTTTCAGCGTTCCCATTAAGTCGCCGCTGTACAGCATCTGGCCGTTCGGATGAAAGGCCACGTTGTAGACATGCCGCGCGTGACCGGTGAATTCCTTCAGCAGGCTTCCATCGGCAATGTTCCACATTCGGACGACGTTGTCATTGCCGCCGCTGACCAGCTGAGTTCCGTCCGGGCTTACGTCAAGAGTGCGAATCCAACCCTTGTGAGCATCAATACTGCGGATTGGCTTCGGTTCGGCTGCCGTTGATTCCCACCACGTAATTTTGCCGTCACAGCCCGCGCTGATTGCCTGGGCCCCGTCTTTCGAATACGCGATGGCTCGCACCCACGTTGAGTGCCCGCCATTGAACAGCGTGCGAACTCCGTCGGTCAGATTGAAGCGTTCGACGATCGCGTCTTCCGATCCACAGAAAGCGAAACGCCCCGCCGGATCGAACCGACACGCGTTGAGCGGACGATCATGCGGCCACTGTGAAACTACGTGCGCCTGTTTGGGATCGAAGCCTTCGGGGATGGTCATGATGGCAGCTTCTTTGCATCGTTTGATTGATCAGGATGAATATTGGTACTGAGCCTTGTACGACGGACTGGAAGTCCGTCTCGGGCAGCTGACGGACTGCAAATTCGTCGTACGGTTCAGGGGCGAAACTGGTGGAGAGTTTCGTTATTTCTGTTTAGGTTAGCAATTCTGACACAGCGGCTACGGCTGGGTCAGCGATGGGCATGTCGCGTCCGTCGATGTTGAAGAAGCCGGTTGAATCGACTCCCGCCGCTTGTAGATATGTATGAAACAGCTGGCCGTGATCGACCTGCCCGTCTTTGACTTCGGTACCGTTGTCGTTTGTGCTTCCGTAGACAGCGCCGCGAGGGATCCGGCCACCAGCCAGACAAACCGACCACGCTCGCGACCAATGATCGCGGCCGTAGTATTGATTAATGTTTGGTGTGCGGCCAAATTCTGACAGCACGACAATCAACGTGCTGTCCAGCATTCCTCGAACTGCAAGATCGGCGACAAAGCACGAAAACGATCGATCGAATTCGCCCATCTGTTCGATATGGAAGTTGAAGTTTTCGTTGTGAGTGTCGTAGTTGGAATGCGACAGCTGCACAAACGTGATGCCCTGTTCCAGCAAGCGTCGAGCCAGCAGGCAGTGACGTCCGAAGTCGTGCGTGCCATAGCGTTCCACATCAGCCGCAGGTTCCTTCGAAACGTCAAAGACGTCTCGCTGCCGCATCAATTGTTCGGCCTGTTCGAACGAGTACGCAAAGGCCTCGGTCACGGCTGTGCGGCGACGATTCAGGAAGCGTTCGTTAATCTTGCGGCGAAAGTCCTGACGAGCCGCATCAGACGTTTCGGCAATGCTTTCCGGACGAATCGTATTCTGTGGTGGATTACCATTGCCCAGCGCGACGCTGGCATACTTCGGTCCGAGCCACGCCGAATCGTTGCCTCGCCCACCACTGCCACCGGGCGTAATCACAATGTGCCCCGGCAGCGAACTGTCAGATGGCGTCAGTGATTTTGCAGCCACCGCTCCAAGTTGCGGAAAGTTGCCCGCGGGCGTCTGACGGCGGCCGGTCAGCATCATGTACGCTCCTTTGCCATGGTCGTCTTCGCTGGTGTTGACTCCGCGAGCAAGACACATGTGGTGCATCTGCTGAGCCGTCATCGGCAGCAGTTCGCTGATATGCACGCCGGGCACTGAGGTTGGAATCGCCAAAAACGGTCCGCCGGTATCGGTTCCGGGTTTGGGGTCCCAGCTTTCCAGCTGACTGAGACCACCGTGCATGTTGAACACGACGATCCGTTTCTGATCGGACCGCAATTGATCTGCGATGGCAGGCTGAGCGAATAAACCCATTCCACCGGCGATAAGGCCACCCGTCGCTGCGGCGGCGCTGCCTAGAAACTGCCGCCGGGCGATTCTGTGTTCATCTGACTTGCAGGCGTAACCAATTTTCATGGCGTTCTTTTCCGTTAAGATCAATGATTGAAACGAAACTCAGCTGAATTCAACACAGCCCAAACCAGTTCCTGAGCGGCGACGTTGCGATCTGCCGTTCTTGCGGCAAGGTAGGCTGTCACGTCGGCAACTTCGTCGTCGGTGGGAAGGCGAGTCAAAACGCTGAGATAGATTTCTTCGGCGGCGATTCGCGAATCCGTCTGCTTGATGACTCGATCAGCAACATTGTCTGCTGCCGGAACAACCCAACTGTTGATGGACCCTGCGTTTGCCGCAAACAGTGCCTGGTCTGCCGTTGCGAAGAAGTCTCCCTGTGGCTGACCTGCAGCAGCAGCGTAGAAGCTAACAAACGTGCCGATGTTGCCTTTCAGCTTGTCATAGGTCTTCTGTTCCAGCTCAACATTGCGAGCTGCCATGAAGGCGGCATCCTGATTTTGTTCGTCTGTCAAAGGTGCGGTCTTTTCGAGTTCTGCGACTTCGGCCTGCCAGTAACGTTGGTAAACTCCGGTGACTCGAAAGACGGTCCAGCACAATTGTTCGGGAGTCAGCGGTTTAAGCGACGACGTGGTGAAATTCTGAACCAGTCGATCTTCGACATCGACGATTCGACTGTTGAATTCTGCTTTGCGTGTGGCCACTTCTGCATTGGCTGCTTCGACGGCTTTGCTTTCGTCGTTCATCGCCTGTTGACGTCGTGTGTTTTCTTCTGTAGCAGCATCCAGTGCCTGTCGAGCGACCTTCATGGTTTCTGTGGCGGCCGACATTGCCGTCGTGGCTGACGTCAGAGTCGCCTGGTATTCGGCAACTGATGCCTGAGCAACCGCGGCACGTTCTTTGAGCTTCGCGACTGCGTCTGTCAGAACGGTATCTTCGATCGCTTTCGCCTGAGCTGCTTCTGTTGCGGCAACAGCCGCCGCGATCGTGCTGGCAAGTTCGCTGCGACGGGTTTGCTCTGTCATTGCCAGATTCATCGCATTGGTCGCAGCAGTGATGGATTCGGCAGCGGCTTGTAATTGCGACTGTGCCTGCATCACTACCGGTGCGTATTCTGCAACCTGGCGCTGCAGAGTTTTCAATTGAACGACTCTTTCCTTCGCGGTGTTGGCGGCGGTGGCGATTGCCTGTTGCTGGACAGCCAGCTGAGCAAACTTTTCAGCAGTTTCAATACGCTTGTCGAGCGCGGTGAGGTTTTGACTGTGGATTGCCGATTCTCTGCGAGTCGCCAGCATCGTCGTTTCGGCCTGAATGAATGCGGCCTTCAGCGGTGCGAGCTTCGCGACGATAACATCGATTGGGATTTTCGCCGCATCCTGAACTTCGGCCAACGGTTTAAGAGCCGTGGTTTTCTCTTCGAGCATTGGTGTTAGTGCTATTGCTTCGGTCGAAAGCTGCTGAGCACGCTCGGTCAGTTTGGCGACTGATTCGGCCAATGCTTTGTCGTCGGGAAGAAGCGTCGCGGCGTTTTGCGCTGACGTGACGGCTTCAGTCAGCAACTTCGCCGCGTTGTGTTTCGATTGCTGTTGTGTTGTAACGGCCGCCAGTGCATTGCGAACTTCATCGGCTTTCTTCTTTGCTTCGACATAGGCGTTTCGTGCGGCGTCAAGTTCCGCCACAACCGGCAACGTGGCGGCTTCGGCGGCGTACCATGCATCGGTGGCCTCAGAGTATTTCGTCGCTGAATCCGTCGCAGACTCAGCCAAAGCAGGCCGCTGCACTTTGAGTTCAGGCAATTGCCCCGTCGCCTGAGTCGCCGCAGCCAGCATGTCAGCCGGTGCATCAAACGGTCTCTGATACGCGTCGCTTAATGCCAACTCACGCAGAAAGTCGCGAATGTTGAAATTCATGGCGACGAAGCGTTCGCTCAACGTGCGCAGTAATTCGGGATCGGTGGCCGGATTGTCGGGATGATGCAGATCGAGCGGATGGACCAGACCGCGACCAAACATATGAGCCCACAGTCGATTGGCAATGTTTTGATTGAAGGCGACGTTGCTGCCACTGGTTGCCAATTCCGCCAGCTTCGATCGGCGGCTGAACTTCGGAACAGACTTTACGCCATCGGCCGGAGCCACCTGGTATTCTTCGCCTGGCAGAAAGAACGGTTCATCAAGCACGACCGCTTCCGGCATGCGAGCTCCCGTGCGATGCGGCGTGCCTTTAATGAACACGGATTCGAATGCAAGATCACTGCCGGCTCGTTCAGCGTGCATCGTGATAGACTTATCGCCTTCTTTACGAACCACCGCATAACCCGGCGACATAAAGGCCAGGAGTCCCTGATAGTCAGCCTGCAAATAATCAGCGACGATCGGATGATCATGACACTGAGCACACTGCATATCGCGACCAAAGAAGATGCGGCTGACATCATGAGTCAACAGGTTGGGTTCAGACGTTCGATCCAGAACAAAGCGAGCCGCAGGCCTGAGCACCGGATCATCTCCGTCTGCCAGCAGAATTTCCCGGGCAAGCACATTCCACGGTTTGTTGTCGCGAACGGATTTCAATAACCAAGCCTGCCATTCGTCGGCGGTCACATGCGTGTTGGGTCGGCGTTCCATCAGCATCAGGTCAAGCGCCGAAGCCATGTGCCGAGCGTAATGTGGCGACACTAAAAGGCGGTCAACAAGCAGCTCACGTTTGTTAGGCGTGACGTCGTTCAAAAAGGCTCGGGCTTCATCGGCAGTGGGCGGCATTCCCACCAGGTCCAGCGACACCCTGCGCAGAAATTCTGCATCGGAACACCGGGACGAAGCAATTCCCGAAACCGCGGCAAGTCGCCGATCAACCAACGATCGAAGTGAATCGTCCGCGCGAACCATCTCGCAATGCACCACTGAAGCGGCACACAAGAGACAAAACGCGATCACTCGGCACAGGATCATGCCAGTCATCCATGCAAGGAAGGAGGTCGCAGCATCAGGAGGGAACGGCCGAAACCGCCAACCGCGACATAGCCTAATTACAGCATCGCTGATGACCGCCGTCAATCTTCCCGTTGAAAGTCGTGTGTTCATAAGGGTATCCGCCCGTCGGAACGCAGCGGATTTCGCGGGAAATTCGTGGTCCAGAAACTCTGACTTATCCCGCTAAAGTTGACAATCGCGCGGCGAACGACGGCTCTATTCCGCCATGATCTGCCGCAGGCTGGCGAAGTCGTCGGTCCATAACAGCGGGGCGACATTGTCTTCCCAGGCAGTTGTCACTTCCTGAACATCTTCCTGCGCCAGAAATTCTTTGTTGTCGCTGATGATGATCCACGTTGCGGTGTACACGCCAAGAGCATCATCGCCGTCGGAATCAATGGAAATCGCGTCCCACTTCAGATGTTCCGCAAGGGCTCGCGTGATGGGTTCCAGATCAAGATAGCGATTCGAAATATGAATCAGCAGCAGGCCGTCATCCTTGAGATGCTTGCGATAAAGATTACAGCATTCCTTCGTGATCAGATGCACGGGAATCGAGTCACTGGAGAACGCATCGATAATCAGTACGTCGAATTGCTGTGACCCGTCCGTTGCCAGTTGATGTTCCAGCATGATGCGAGCATCGCCCATGGTCACTTCTGTGGTCGCTGCGGCATCGCCGAGATAGGTGAAGTGCTCCTGAGCCACTTTCAGGACGGCCGCATTGATTTCGTCGAGCTTTACGGTGTCCGACGTTTGCCCCCGGGCAACCGTCCCACAGTTCGCACCACGCAACAGTGCGGATCCCCCGCCCGGAATCTCACAGAGTATCGTCGTGCTGCCGTCTCATGCGCCCATTTCGGAAGAATCAGCCCCACTTAACGGCCAGCCCGCATTCCCGCAGCGCATCGTCGATTTCCCGCAACTGCCCAGCCGTGAATCCCGCCGCTTTCAGTCGTTCGCAGAATGCCGCGAAACAAGCAGTTTCATCCCCAAGTGGGCCACCAGCGGGGCCACCATCAACCCAATGCCCGTTTGAACCAATGTTTTTGCTGGTCGGTTCGATCCCCGCCCGGGGTACTGTGTTGTGCTGGTTTGAGTAGGAAAAACACTGGGTTTCAGCGAAAACGCAAGTTCATTCTGCGTCGCTTTTCTGCCACCTGAACGATGGTCATAAATGCGGTCCGTTTGTTGAACGCTTCGGTGTGCTGAACGTAGATTCGGTTCTGGACTTTCGTTGGGCGAGTCGATTTCCCGTCCCGCCTGCTCGCGGTCTTAGATGCGTTTTTGGATGACTTCCAATTCAGCAGATATCTCTGCGGATCGACGTGCGGCTCGCTTCAGTTTTTCAACACCCTCCTGATCTGCGGGCTTTTCACAGCCCACAGCCCACAGCACCAAGAAGGCAAAGGCTAATAACTGGGGAAATTACCAATCGCATTGACCGCATCCATTGAGTTTGAGTCTCGATGCTTCAAGTCATGATCGTAGATTTTAGACGGAACCGACCAAGCTGTGAAACCAATCGTTTACGTTCTGTTGATCGTCCAAGTTCAGTGATGCGAGCTCGTCAATGATCTTCGAGGTAACTTCGGAAATCATGCCCCGCTTGAATTTGACGCCGCTCTGTAAATGGGCGTTTTTCAACTGTCGGGCAAATGCCCGGCCAATCTTATATTGTTGGCCTTCATCCATGGCGACGATGGCTCCCATTTTTTGCTCATCCAGAATAGCGTTCGCAAACTGTTGATACTCGAAAGTGTCACTCTGCGAACGAAGTAAAGTTGCGTGCGGGTTCAAGGACTCCCATTGATTGCTGCACGTCTCGGTCTTCTTGATCGCGAACGGTTTCAACACTGCCTAATGCCGCCATGTCTTCTGACGCTGCCTTCTTGTCGCCGGAAGTGAACTTCCCGTTTGGCAAAATCTTAGGCTTGGGACTCGCATCTTTCTTCGCAAGAGCATTCTTGTCAGCAGGTTTATTCCCCACAAGATAGTCCTTCATCCGCCCCTCAGCTTGAGCGGGAGTCAGCGCGCTCCGTTGAATTCCACGGTGGAGCTTAAGAAGCCTCTGCTCATCCGTTGGACCTGTCGATCGGAAAGGCCCCCATTTGCTTCACCGCGATTCTGGATGCGAAGAGCGTTGCGAGCCACGTTGCCACGGTATTCCGGCAGAGTGTCGGCCTGAATCTACAGGTAGTTCTTTTTAGTCTCGGATTGCAAAAAACTAAACGGAGAGCCATTCTCGTCGACCGCCATTTTCCCGCCACCGAAGTCGGGACGTGAACCGGCTTCAGCAAGATATCGAGCCATTTCGCTAGAAGTCAGAGCCTGTCCCCGGCCCGGCACCTCTGAAGAGTACAAACCGTTGGGGCCTGCGGTTCCGTCTGCCGTGTAATTCGCCGCAAGAGTTTCACGGCCCTTCGCCATGTCAGCTGCGTACTGCTGATTCTGACTCAAGCCAGCGCGGGAAATTCCACCGGCGAGCGAAGAAATCTGCTGTGCACGCTGAATCATGTTCGCGCCACCGTGCGACATCGCGAACCGATCTTTGGCCTGAGCGGTGTACCAGCTGGACAGATCTGCAGGGCTGGGACCGTTCATGAATGCCTGAGATCCCTGTATTGCTCCCATCTGCTGCCCCTGAAGACCGTTCATCTCAGCCGTCTGTCGCTGGTAGTTCTCGCTGGGCTGCAGATAGTTCCTGTCAACCAAGCCATCGACGCGAGTGCCTTGTTCGGGTGTACTGGCTCGCCTAAGACGATGGTCCGGGAACGGAAAGGTAATTTCGCGTTCGGCCGTAAGCGTTGCCGATTGGGTGGGTGACGCCTTGCTGAGCTGACTGAACTTGAGTTTGCAGGTAATATCTCATTTGGGATTTCCGTAACTA